>JBMOHO010000029.1:0-19164 GCA_049317805.1 Saprospiraceae bacterium | reverse complement strand
TTTGGGCAACGGGGGTTTTGTTTGTCGCTTCGACTTGTCAGGTCAGCCCACAAAACCCTTGTTTCCCTTTTTTGGGAAACGGGGGTTTTGTTTATCGCTTCGACTTGTCAGGTCCGCCCACACGCCGCCAAAAGAGCGCTTGTCGGTTCAGGAACCTGCCGTCATCATCTTTTTCATCCACCACTGGCGCATAGGAGCGCAAGGTAAATTGGAGTTGTTTGCGCTTGTCATCCCAAAGCCAGTCTTGTTCAAGGGCAATACCGGTGACGTCGGCTGCTGTGATGCGCCTTTCCTCGATGTATGCGATGTCTTCGTATACTGTATACTTGATGAGGGTATCCTGGCGGGTCAGCAGTTGGCGTATGACGGCGGTGTCCAATGGTGCCGAATCCCATTCATTGGTCACCTTAAACTGTTTGTTGTTGGCCGCGTTGTCGAGCAAAAGGGCGAAAGGAGATGGGCCAATTTGTTTAAGGATGGCGCTTTGATCCAATGCAGGCGCGTTTGTGCCTGTACGCAGGCGGCGGGCCCAGGTGATTTTGGGGTCAGTTATCTTCGGCGTCTTCTCTTTATTGCCGGAAAAAGGATCCGTTTTGTACCAAACAATGGGGGACCAGACGCCGTTCTCCAAAAACAGGGGGGCATAAGCAGCAGTATACAACTCAAAATCAGAAGCGTTTTTTCGGAGAAACAACAATTGTTTAACCCGAATGCGCAGGATGTTCAAGGGCACCACGTCGGATCTGTATATTTTTACGGTTTCTTCATAGGTCTCCGGGTCAAATGTGACCACGGTGTCCATTCGGTACACACGCCCATGGAGGGCTGAGGTTGTCAATGGGTTTTGGGCGTCCGCTGGAAAAAAAACTTGCGCTTCGGGATTTTCCAGTTTATCGTAAAGCTGCATGTGCAAGTACAGGTGCTCGGGAAGTATCCAGTCTTCTGTTTGATTGGTCAGTTTCAGCAAAACACTGCTGTTGGGGCATTTTTTTTGACCATAGGCCTGGCAAGCGGGTTCTACATCGTAGTCCGTAGTGATTTCCGCGGCCCAAACCACGTTTGGGTCATGTAGGATCGCTTCATATTGAGCGGCAAGGGAATAAGGGAAAACGAGCAAAAGGGTAAAAAATCGATGCATATAGATTGTTTTTTGTGTTGGTGCAGGGGAAAGCGCTTGTTCAATTTGTTGTTTCAAAACCGACGGGCCTCGGTCGTCCAGCTCAAAGATGCATAGAAACCCGTTTTTGCATATGCAATCTAATAAAAAACCGGCCGTTATGCCGCAAGCATTCCGTCATCATTTAGCAAGATTTTATTTATATAAAGTCTAAATAAAATCAACATGCCATACCTTTACGGCCATTCACTGTTTAGCATTCACCAAACTGTACACACAATGAAAACTTTTCGCAACGCCCTGTGCGTCTTTTTGGCCCTGGTCATGGGCATTACGGCCTGCAACGACGATGACCGCGACCCGCTTGTGGTTCCAACGGCTTATGACGGTGCCAATTTCAGCACAAATGCCGCCACCGAGCTGGGCGTGCGCCAGCAGTTAGGCAATTTGGTCACCGAAATGAAAAAAGGCCGAACACCCGGCACGGTTGTATCTACAGCCATCCTGTACGACTTGTACAACCAAACGGGCACACCGTCGCTCGTGTCTGTCACCGCGCCGTATTACGCCGGCCGCATCAACTGGACCGATGGTTTCCTGCAAGCGCTTTCCGATGCCAGCGGTACGGGCTACACGCCGGGCAATCCGGTGGGTCAGGGGGGTACATTTGGCGCTTACCTGTTTGACGAGAACGGACTTGAGATGGAACAACAGGTTGATAAAGGCCTGTATGGTGCCTTGTTGTACAACCATTTTAACCATTTGGCCGAAGGCGACGTTACGGAAGCAACTGTCGATCAAATGGTGGCCATTTTCGGGGCGCACCCCGACTTTTCCAACAGCTACCAGGCTAATCTGCACGCAAACCCCGACGTTTTCAGCGCCAATTATGCTGCACGTCGCGACAAAAACGACGGCAACGGTTATTACACCCGCATCCGCGACGAGTTCATCAAGCTCCAGGCAGCAGTGCGCGCCGGCAGCGATTACAATTCGGAGCGCAACCTGGCCATTGCCGACATCCGCGTGTGCTGGGAAAAAGCAAACGCCGCTACCATGATCAACTATTTGCACCTCACCATCAGCAAGTTGAGCGCTACAAACCCCACCGATGTCGAAAAAGCCGAGGCCCTGCACGCCTATGGCGAAACGGTGGGCTTTTTGCATGGCTGGCGCACCTTGAGCCCCAAGACGATCACAGACAATGAAATAGACGAGTTGCTGGTGCTCCTGAATGCCCCTTACAACGGCACGCCAACGTCCTATTTATTGGTAACCGACGCCGTCAATCAGCTGCCTAAACTGACGCAGGCCATCAACCGCCTGGCCGACATTTACGACTTTAGCGCCGCTGAAATAGAAGATTTCAAACAAAACTGGGTGAGCCTCCAGAATCGATAAATGTACATTGAACCACGGCGCTGCGCAGCATGTTTGTTGAAAACGCTGCGCAATGCCGTGGTTTGTGTTTTACCAAAATGACTTGCCATGAAAAAATTGATTCCCCTGTTCATCATCTTGTTTGCCCTGGTTACGGCCTGCGACAACGGAGGCTCCAATTCGGGCAGCGACTTCGACCGGCGCGCCATGCTGGAACACTATGGCCAACGCATCATTCGCCCGACCTTTGATGCGCTTGAGTACCAGGTGAAAGGCTTGGAAAGCAATGTCGACAATTTTTTGTTCATCCAGGACTCGTTGAGCCTTGTCTCTTTGCGCTCCTGGTGGAAACTCACGTTTACTTCATGGCAAGCGGCCAACGCCTTCAATTTTGGCCCCGCTGGCGAAGAAGGCACGAAAAAAAGCCTGGTGGAGGAAATTGGCACCTTCCCCGTCAGTGAAACCAAAATAGAAGACGCAGTCAACGCTGGTCAGTGGAATGTCAACGATTTCAACCGCGACGCACGCGGCCTGCTCACCGTTGAATATTTGATTTTTGGCAAAAACCAAACACCCGACGAAGTACTCAACGCTTTTCAGGTGAGTCCAAACCGCCGCAATTTTTTAAAGGCCCTGTCCGAGAACATTGCAACCCGCGTTGCCTCCGTGAACAGCGAGTGGAAAGGGATTTATTACGACTCGTTTGTCAACCAGGACGGCACAGACGTGGGCAGCAGCACGTCTCTCCTCTACAACGAATTTGTGCGCAGCTACGAAGCCCTGAAAAACTTTAAAGTGGCCCTGCCGCTCGGCAAACGCCCAGGGCAAATACAGCCGGAACCGCAATTGGTCGAAGCCTACTACAGCAGTTTTTCTTTGAATGCGCTCCAGCAACACCTGAAAGCCATCGAAGACCTGTGGCATGGGCGTGCGTATACTGGTCAGGATGGCCCCGGTTTCCGCGAATACCTGGAAAGCGTAGAAGGCGGCGACGCCCTGATTGCACAAACCGAGGCGCAACTCAGCGTGGTCAAAGCCGCGCTGGCAGCCGTGCCTGCTTCACCCAGCCTGTCTGAACAAATGGCCGCAGAAACGCCTGAATTGGTTGCACTCAACGACGAACTTCAAAAATTAACGCGTTTTTTCAAAAGCGACATGTCGTCTTTATTGGGCATCGCCATCACGTATGCAAGTGGCGACGGGGACTAATAGCGCCAAACGAAACATGCTGAAATGGCTTGATGAACCCGTGTCAATCGCCCCAATCATCACCCTCCGCGTGGTGGTCGGGGCGATGCTGCTGTTCAGCACGGCGCGTTTCTGGTATCTGGGCTGGATAAAGGATCACTACCTCCAACCGGTGCTGCATTTTCACTATTACGGCTTTGAGTGGCTGCAAACACCGCCGGCAGCCGTGTTGTACGCCATGCATGTGTTGCTCATGGCCAGTTCCCTTTTCGTGATGCTTGGTTTGTTTTACCGGCTGGCCGCAGTGCTCCAGTTCGCACTGTTTACCTACACCGAACTGCTCGACATCACGTATTACCTCAACCATTACTATTTTGTCAGCATAGCCTGCGCTTTGTTGATCATCGTGCCTGCGCACCGCGATTTTTCTGTAGATGTATGGCGCAATCCGGCTTTGCGGTCAAGCCAGGTGCCGCGCTGGACGGTGGGCATTTTTCGGTTTCAACTTTGTCTGGTGTACCTGTACGCCGGGTTTTGGAAAATGAACACCGACTGGCTTTTGCACGCCCTGCCACTGAAAATCTGGTTGCCGGCCCAGGATCAATTGCCTTTGATCGGTTGGCTTTTGCAATATGAGGCCACAGCATTCCTGTTTAGTTGGTTTGGCATGTTGTACGATACCACCATTGTATTATGGCTCAGTTGGGCGCGCACGCGTCCGCTCGCATACCTGGCGGTGGTGGTGTTTCACGGACTCACGGGTTTGTTGTTCCAAATCGGGGTGTTCCCTTTGGTCATGGTTGGTGCTACTTTGGTCTTTTTTTCCGATCAATGGCACCAACGATGGCAGTCGAAGGTTAAATCCTGGTTAAGTCCGTCACCCGTTCGTCAGGATTATGCCCGGGGAGCCAGTCCGCGCCGCACGCCGCAGTACCTTTGGGTTTTGTTGGGTGCGCACTGTTTGTTTCAAATCCTGTTTCCCTGGCGCTACCTGCTGTATCCCGGCAACGTTTTCTGGACGGAAGAGGGCTACCGTTTTTCATGGAGGGTGATGCTGATGGAAAAAGCCGGCACGGCGCAGTTCTACGTCAAAGACCGGCTCACCGGCCGCGAAGGGCTGGTGGTCAACAGCGAATTTCTGAACCCGCACCAGGAAAAACAAATGGCCATGCAGCCTGATCTGATCCTGCAGTTTGCCCATTTTTTACAAAAACATTATACCCAAAAGGGCGTAGCCGACCCCATCGTGCGCGCGGAAACGTATGTGACCCTGAACGCGCGACCCAGTCAATTGCTCATAGACCCTCACGTTGATCTGACCCATTTGAGCGACGGTTGGGCCAGAAAAGAATGGATTTTGCCTTATGAACCATAACATGCTTGGTTTTTTGTTGTTGAGCCTGCCCCTGGCTGCTCAAACAACCGACACCCTTCCTCCAGTCGACTCCACCGGCCAAACCCTGGGCGAGGTGCTTGTGCAAGACCGCAGCGACGGGTTTGCGGCGTCTCACCTGCGCAATGTGGAGGAATTTGGCATCTATGCCGGCAAAAAAACCGAGGTCATTGAACTGGAAAAAATAGTGGCCAACGCCTCCACCAACAACCCCCGACAGGTGTTCGGCCGCGTCACCGGACTCAACATCTGGGAAAGCGACGGCGCAGGCCTCCAACTGGGCATCGGTGGACGCGGGATGAACCCCAACCGCACTGCCAATTTCAACACCCGACAAAACGGATACGACATCAGCGCCGACGCGCTGGGCTACCCCGAAAGCTATTACACCCCGCCTGTGGAGGCGTTGGACCGCATCGAAATTGTGCGCGGTGCAGCTTCCCTGCAGTACGGCACGCAGTTTGGCGGATTGCTCAATTTTCGGTTTAAACAGCCCTCCGATGCCAAAAAATTCGGGCTCACGTCCCGCCAAACCGTGGGCTCCTGGGGCTACTTCGGCACGTTCAACAGTGTGGGCGGCCATTTGGCTAAACAAAACATCAGCTATTACGCTTGTTTTCAGTACAAACGCGGCGACGGCTGGCGGCCCAATTCGGGTTTTGACTACCGGTTTGCTTACGCTGACGTGCACTGGAACGCTACCAAACGGCTGATGCTGGAGCTGGAGCTCACCCGCATGGATTACGACGCCCAGCAACCCGGCGGCCTCACCGACAAGCTGTTCGAGACAGACGCCCGCCAGTCGGTGCGCGCCCGCAACTGGTTCAGCGTGCAATGGAACCTCGGCGCTTTGCAACTGCACTACGATTTTAGTGAAAAAACACGGCTCAACGTGCGCACCTTCGGCCTGGTGGCCGCCCGCCAGTCGCTCGGCAACCTGGAGCGCATCAATGTGGCTGACTTGGGCGGAAAGCGCACCATGATCGAGGGCCAATTTCGAAACATCGGGCAGGAAGGCCGCGTGGTGCATCAGTACACCCGCCACGGCCTCCCGCAAACGCTGCTTCTTGGCTATCGCTTGTACTGGGGCAACACCGGCGCTGCTCAGGGAGACGCTTCCGACGGATCGGGGCCAGACTTCAATTTCCTGCACCCCGATGACCTGGAAAATTCGGACTATGACTTTCCGAGCGAAAACCAGGCTCTTTTTGCGGAACACCTGTTTCAACTTTCCTCCAAATGGAGCCTTACCCCCGGCCTGCGGCTGGAGCGCATCGTCACCGAGGCCACCGGTTATTACAAACAACGCGTACTCGACGCTGCGGGCAACGTGGTGGTCGAAAACCGCATCGACGAAAGCCGCAGCAGACAACGCGCATTTCTGATCGGCGGCATTGGCACCGCCTGGAAACCCCGCGAAGGCGTAGAGTGGTACGCCAATGCCTCGCAAAACTATCGTGCCATCAATTTTAGCGACTTGCGCATTGACAATCCGAATATTGTAGTGGATACCAACATTCAGGACGAGCGTGGTTTTTCGGCAGATTTAGGCGTAAAAATCAATAAAAATGGCTTCTTTGTGGCTGAAGTCACCGCTTTTTACATCGCGTACAACGGCCGCATCGGCCAGGTGTTGCGCGCCGACCGGCCACCGCTGTACAATGATTACCGGTTCCGCAGCAACATTGCCGATGCCCGAAACATTGGCCTGGAAGCGTTTGCAGAGCTGGATGTGCTGCGGGTGGTGTTCGGGCGCCATCAAACGCCCTGGCGCTGGACCATTTTTCTAAACACCGCCGTGGTGGATGCCCGTTATGTGCGCACCGACGATACGTCTATCGACGGGAAATTTGTGGAAATGGCGCCACCGCTCCTGGTGCGCAGCGGTACGGGTCTGCAACGGGGTGCCTGGCGCGCGTCGTTCCAATACGCCTACACCGCCAAACATTACTCCGACGCCAGCAACGCCGAACGCACCGCCTCTGCCGTGGAAGGGGTGATTCCGGCATACGGGGTGGCCGACCTGTCGCTGCGCTGGCGGCATAAATGGTTGATTGCCGAAGCCAGTTGCAACAACCTGTTCGACGCCCGGTATTTTACCCGCCGGGCCGACAGCTACCCGGGGCCGGGCATCATCCCGGCTGAAGGGCGTGGGGTGTTTGTGACGT
This sequence comes from Saprospiraceae bacterium, assembly GCA_049317805.1. Classification (GTDB taxonomy): domain Bacteria; phylum Bacteroidota; class Bacteroidia; order Chitinophagales; family Saprospiraceae; genus M3007. The sequence continues at coordinate 11,918 of JBMOHO010000029.1, read as the reverse complement.
TGGGGGTAGAATTACAGTAACGGCGACTTCAGTCGCCGAAAAACGCCGAAAAACCGCCGAAAAACCGCCAAAACCCTCAAAACCGCAACAAATCGTGCAGCACCACCACCAACACAATGGCTGCCGGAATCAGAAAAACATGCAGTTGCCACAGTGGAAAGAGCGCCACACTGATCATGGCGCCAATGATGAAACTGAGCATGGTGATCATGCGTAAAAAAGCCTCTCGTTTGATCACCCGTCGTTTTTCCCCGGTTGCGTGCAGTATTTCGGCCACGTCTACGCCCAGTTCATTGATTACGCCGGTAATCTGGCTGGCTTTGAGCAGAGACGAAATGCGCAGGCCCACCATTGCGTTCAGCACACCCAGGCTAAACAACATGGCGGAAGGTGCCAGGGCGGTGTGATAGGCGATGGACGCCGGGGTAGACAGGCCTACGTACACAAAAAAGAACACGGCAACCAGCAAAGGCGCCAGATGCACATAACGCCAATGACGCAATTTCTCCTGCTCCACGCAAAAACCGGCAGCAAAGCCGCCTAAGAAAAACGAAAACAACAATCCCAAAATGGCACCAGCCGTTACCCAGTCGCCCTCGTACAAGTCTGTTGCCAAGGCTGGCAGCAGGCTGGTCACATTGGTCACCACCATCGAAAACGTCATCAAACCGGCATAAATAACCGTGCCCGACGCCAAAGGGAGGGCGATGGCATAAAACAGTTTTACCCGGTACACCTTGCGCCCGATCTTTTGTGGCCGCATGGTTGAGGGCAGCAAACGACCCGGATAAAACCGTTGTGCCCGTCGCGTATTGTCTAAAATCATGTTTTCGCTTTGTCGCTGCTAAATTAGGCCATTTGCAATGATTTGTCGCACTTTTGCACACAAATCGCAAATCCGAAATCGCAAATCCAAAATCCAAAATCCAAAATCGCAATGTCCTGGCTTCCCATACCCGCAGATTCCGACTTTTCCATACACAACCTGCCTTTCGGCGTATTTGACCCCGGCGATGGGCGTCCACGGGCGGGCATTGCTATTGGCAACCACGTGGTCGACCTTGCTGCGCTGGCCGACACCGGCTGGTTTGGCAAACGCCGTTTTTTCAAAAAACTGTTTGAACAGGCCGTACTGAATGCCTTTATCGCCGAAGGCAAAACCGTGACCAACCGCATCCGCAAAAAAACAGCCGACTGGCTCACCTTGCCCCAGGCCCCGGAAAACGCTGCCAACATCCTGCACCTGCGACAGGATGTCCGCATGCTGATGCCAGTGCATGTGGGCGACTACACCGATTTCTACTCCAGCATAGAGCACGCCACCAATGTGGGTTCCATGTTTCGGCCCGACAACCCCCTGTTGCCCAACTGGCGCTGGCTGCCCGTCGGCTATCACGGCCGCAGTTCGTCCATTGTGGTCAGCGGTACCAACCTGCGTCGTCCGCACGGCCAACGCGTACCCAAAGGCGAAGAAACGCCTGTGTATGGCGCATCACAAAGCCTTGATTTTGAACTTGAGATGGCGTTTGTCATCGGCAAAGAAAGCACCCTGGGCGAAACCATTCCCATCGACAAGGCCGAAGAATACATTTTCGGCCTGTTGCTGTTCAACGACTGGAGCGCGCGCGACATCCAGCGCTGGGAGTACCAACCCCTCGGGCCGTTTTTGGGGAAAAATTTCGGATCCTCCGTATCGCCGTGGATCGTGCCTCTTGAGGCCCTCAAGCCGTTCAGGGTCAAAGGCCCCAAACAGGATCCGCCGCCCCTGGACTATCTGAAATACGCCAAAGCCGCCAACTATGACATTCGGCTGGAGGTTGGGCTTCAACCCGAAGGGCATGCGGAGAGCGTCATTTGTCGTTCCAACACCAAAAACCTGTATTGGTCTATGGTGCAACAACTGGCACACCACACCGTGAATGGCTGCAACGTTCGCGTGGGCGACCTCATGGCGTCCGGCACCATCAGCGGCCCACAACCCGACAGTTATGGCTCCATGCTGGAATTGAGCTGGGGTGGGCAAAAACCGATTGCCCTCCCCGGCGGACAAACCCGTTCGTTCATCGAGGACGGCGACACCGTCACCATGCGCGCCTGGGCCGAAAAAGACGGCCTGCGCGTGGGCTTCGGTGAAGTCACCGGCAAAATTATTTAATCGCCTCTACACAAAAACTACCCCGTGATACAGCATCTCCTGTTCGACAACGACGGCACGCTCGTTGACTCCGAAATCATTGCCGTGCGCACCATGTTGAAATGCCTGGCCGAATACGGACTGGTGTTGGACGAAAAAACGTACAGCGCCCGGTATCCCGGGCTGAGGGAGCGCGACATCCTGGCCGCCCTTCAGACAGAACACGGCATATACCTGCCCCATTCCATTATTGACGCCATTAAACACGAGCACGCCGAAGCGTTTCAGACATCGTTGCGCAGCATCAAAGGCATGCCAGGCATTTTTCGGGAAACCAAGGTGCCGCGCAGCGTGGTGTCCAACGGCAGCGTGCGCCATGTAGAACGGAGCCTGAAAAGGGTTCGGTTGCGCAGTGCCCTCAATGGCCAGATTTTTTCGGCCGAACACGTCGAAAACCCCAAACCCTTTCCGGACGTTTACCAGTACGCGCTTGAGCAACTGCAACTCCGTCCTGACCAGGTGCTGGTGATTGAGGACAGCCCAACCGGCGTACAAGCCGCCAAAGCAGCCGGCTTGTCTGTGGTCGGGTTTCTGGGTGCCGCACACATACACGACGGCCATGCCGAAAGGCTTCAAGACCTGGGGGCCGATTTCATTGCGGCGGATGCCCCTGCTTTGCGCCTTATTTTAGCCGCCAGGCAGCTGATTTAACGCTTGTGACACAATTTTGACAATCAGCTTTACAACAAGTTCACTTTAGAGTCGTTTTACTTTCAGTTTTCATTTGGTTTTTTGGGGTTTATTAGCCGCCGGGAGCGTAAGCTACCGGTGGCTTCTTTTTTGTGGGCATATCCTGCACAATACAACTTCAAGCGCCCATTTCGCGTCTACCCTGTCATGCATGCCGCGTACTGCTACAGGCTCCTATTCGGGCTCATTTGTTGGTGTTTGCCTGGGTTGCCCGTTGCCTGCGCCCAACGCGCCTGGTCTGTTCAGGTGCCTTTGGGTGAAATGGTGAAGGTGCGCAGCGCGTTGGATGCGTGGGTGAAGCAGCATCAAGGACAGTGGCAGGATACGGTGTTGCGTTTTCCGGCGGGTGCCGATGCCGTACTGTTGGGCAAGGCACTTACGGATCAATTGCATGCACAATCCTACTGTTTAGCCTCTCTGGATTCCTTGCAGGGTGCCGATTCATTGTTGGCATACCGGCTGTACCTGGGCCCTGCGTTTGAGTGGGTGCAGTTGCGCACCGGACCCGAATTGGGGAAAAAAAACCTGGATGCTGCCGGTGTGCGTTTGAGCACCCTGCAACACAAACCGTTGGCTTATGGGGAGCTTGCCGTCTTGCAAAACCGAATCTTGGAGTATGCTGAAAACGAAGGATACCCTTTTGCAAAAGTGTGGCTGGACAGCGCGGTGATTCAACCCGATGGCGGCGTGTCGGCCGTTTTGCGTTTGCAGCGCAATGCGCCCATGTATTTTGGCGGCATACAGGTGCTTGGAGACGTGCGGTTGCCCAAAGGGTTTCTCCCGCAGTACCTCGGCATTCGAGCCGGGACGCCTTACAGCAAGGCGCGGGTTGACGCTGCGGCAGCCCGGTTGCGCGGTTTGTTGTTTCTGGAAGCGGCTGGCAATCCGATTGCGCGTTTTGAGGGCAACGAGGTTGAGCTTCGGTTGCCCCTCCGGAAAAAACGGGCGGGCCGTTTCGACTTCATCATTGGCCTGCTCCCCCAACCCAACGATCCCGCAGGGCGGCTCCTGCTCACCGGCAGCCTCAGTGCTGCGTTCCAAAATGCGCTGGGTTGGGGCGAACGTTTGTCGCTGGAGTTTGAGCGCCTGCGCCCCGAAACACAAAAACTCAACGTAGAAGCCGCAGTGCCGTATGTGTTGGGGACGCCCTTTGGTGTAGACGGAAAGCTCAATATTTTCAAGCGCGACAGTTCGTGGGTAGACGCGCAAGGGAAAATAGGTGTGCAATACCTGTTTGCGGTGGGCAATTCGGTTGGTTTTTTCTGGGATAACCGTTCGTTGTTTCTGCAAAAAATTGATACCCAAACCGTCAAACTAACCCGCCAACTGCCGCCATACCTCGATCTGCGACAGAATGGTTTTGGCCTGGAGGCCAATTGGCAGGCGCTGGATTACCGGTATAATCCGCGTCGGGGTTGGGCCGCGTCGGTACAAGGCGCTGCGGGTTTCAGCACCCTGCGCCGCAACAGCCAGATTGAAAACCTGAGCGACCCGAACGACCCGGATTTTGACTTTGGTTCCCTGTACGACCAAGTGCCCGAAAAAACAACGCGCTACCGGCTGTCTGGCGCCTTGGAAACGTACTTGCCAGCATTCAAACGCAGCACATTTAAGGCTGCCGTGCGGGCACAAGGCATTTTTTCAAGCACTCCGGTGTACAACAACGAGCAATTTCGCCTCGGCGGCAACAAATTACTCAGAGGATTCAACGAAGAAAGCCTGTTTGCAACGCGTTATGCAGTAGGCACGGCAGAGTATCGGTTGCTGATCGGGGCCAACGCCTACATCGCGGCATTTGCCGATTATGCATACGTAGAGAACATCACCGACCGCGTCCGGCTGTTTCAACGTCCGCTCGGTTTGGGCGCAGGCATCGTATTTGAATCACAGGCCGGACTGTTTGGCGTGAGCGGCGCGGTGGGGCGGTTAGACAACGGCGATCCGTTCGACTTGCGGTCGGTGAAGGTGCATTTGGGGTATGTGAATTTATTTTAGTAGCGGCGACTTCAGTCGCCGTTATTAAAGTAAATAGCGGCGACTTCAGTCGCCGTTATTAAAGTAAATAGCGGCGACTAAAGTCGCCGTTACTTATTTTGTTTCAGTGGCGGCGACTGAAGTCGCCGCTACGGACACCGACAACAACACGGCATCGTTGATCAGTTTGTCTTTGGCCGTGCCCAGCACACCAGATTGGAAATTGACACCCCAATCGGTGCGGTTGATCGAAAATGCGGGCGTTTCGGCGCGCAATACGCCATTTTCAATGGAGATGCGTACCGGAATGTTTACCGGTTTGGTGATGCCTTTGAGGGTGAGTTCGCCACTGATCACCCGGTTGAAATCCTGGCCAGCGCCCGGCAGCACTTCTTTGATGGCAAAAACGCCTTCCGGGTGCTTATTGGTTTCAAAGAAATCCTGGTCTTTCAGGTGCGATTCCAGGTTGGCTTTTTTGGCCGGGTTTTTCAGGTCGGTTACGGAGAGGCTGTTCATGTCCAATATGGCCTTGCCACGCAACAGTTCGCCCTCGTTGACCAGCAAAATGCCGTTTTTGATGTTGATGACGCCCTGATGCCCGCCGCCTACGGCTTCGGAGGCGCTCCAGGTGACTGTGCCGCTGGTGATGTTATAGGGGACGGCATTGTCTGTGGGGACGTCGATGGCTTTGAGTGTGTCGGGTTTCGGGGCCTCGGCAGTGGTTTTTTTAGGGGATTCATTGGCACAGCTTACGCTGCAGATGGCGACAACAGAAAAGGCAAAAAAGGCATAAAAAAGGTGACGCATGGTATTGTTTTTGGTGATCATGAAAGAAAAGTGTGGCGTGTAGCAGCATAAATACTGCTTAAACGTTCTTGTAACGCTGTTGTTTATTTCACCAACGGACTCCACGATGATGTCAACCTTACGTTTTTTGCCCTTGTGCGTGCTGCTACTTGCCATGTCTTGTCAACCCGAAGAGGCTATTCCGGAAATTGTCGTAACGGCAGAGCCGGAGTTCAGGGCGGATCTATACGAATCGATAGCGCCTGACAACGGCGCCCGAGCTACGGGTTTTTGGCTCGAAAGCATTGCCATGTACCCCTGTGATGGCTATGCAACCCTGTACAGCACAGCCCAAACAGGCAACGGCATCACCATTGACATAGCGGGCGTGGAACCGCCCGACGAGTGTGTCGGTAACCCGGGTCGGTTGCGCGCATTCCTGGCGCTGCCAGCGCTGATTGACGGAGAATACGCTTTGACTTTTCACCTGGGCGATGCCCTCACCAGTACCGGACGGCTTCAGGTAGACGCGGGCAGGCTGCAATGGCAGCTTGAACAAGCGCAGGGCATCGATTTTCGCAACCGCGAAACGCTGCGCATGCCAGAAGGGCTTGTGTGGGGCGAGGTGCGCCTGCAATCTGAAAACGAACGGCCTGTTGCACAAAATTTTATAGCAGAGCTGAAAGCGGCCACCAGCGCGCAAGCCCTTGCCCCCGGGTTTTACAGCTATTTTACGGTAACCGGCGTTGGCACGTTTTCATTCCATGAATCCTTTGAAACGGCTGCGCAAAACGAAGTGTTCGTGCGGCAGTTTAACGGCCCGGTTGACGCCATTCGCCTGCTGGTGGAGAAATACCGCAACCATCAAACTTTACCTTTACAGATACGATGTTTTACGACCTTTGGGGAAATTTAAGCAATTTCATTTTACCCAATTATTGGTATGGTTTTTGACAATGAATTTATCAATGGTGAAACACCCCAAAATCCCTGGCAAACGTTGCAGGTAAACGAGGTGTACAACAATCCCTGGATCCGGGTGACGCACCGCGATGTGCTGAATCCGGCCGGAAACCCCGGTATTTACGGGGTGGTGCATTTTAAAAACATAGCCATTGGCGTCTTGCCTTTAGACAGGGAAGGGTACACATGGTTGGTTGGGCAGTACCGCTACACGCTGGAACGGTACAGTTGGGAAATTCCGGAAGGCGGCGGCCCCCTTGGGCTTGATCCGCTGGAGGCGGCCCAACGAGAGCTGGTAGAAGAAACGGGTATTCGGGCCAAGAAGTGGACGCCGCTCATGAAAGTCCACCTGTCTAACTCAGTGACCGATGAAGTGGGACTGGCTTTTATCGCCCAGGATTTGGATTTTGGCGAAGCCCAACCAGAAGAAACCGAACAACTGCACGTGAACCGAGTACCCTTTTCGGATGTGGTAGACATGGTACTCGACGGGCAAATTACGGACGTGCTTTCTGTGTGCACAGTACTGAAAGCCGACTTGTGGCTTAAAAGAGGGCTGATTACACTTTAATTTTCTTTGAGATGGGTGACGATTTGAGGATTGTTTCGTCATCATTAGGATTTTGTTAAGAACACTTCCGGCAAAAAGGCCTGTACCTTTGCAGCCAAATAATCTTCGGGCCTATACGGTTTATTTCCTTTACCGTATGCTGCTGCCTTCAATCCCTTTGTCTCACCAGGCTTTTTATTCATCCCCCCATTTCCCAAAAACCGATAACAGAAATTCATGAACACTATCTCTTACCGTTCGGGTTGGTTGCTTTTGCTGCCAACCGTGGTCGTCCTGATGGGCGCTTGCAATTATACCACACCCGCCGCCAGCCAGGCGGCTTCCGCTACCCCGTTTGTAGAAGTGGACAGCTTAACAGCCTCTGCGGAAGACTTGGCAGAAATGGCCAAATTGGCTCAAACCCCCCGCAAACTCACGTCCTCCCTGATGGCTGAAGGGCCTGAAGCGCTGCCGACCATCAACGTAGACCCGATGATGCTTCAGGCAATGTACGAACACGCCAACTACCTGCGCCGTCCCGACGCTAAAAAAGCCAACCTGCGCGGCCTGAACCGCCTGGAATTGCTGGAAACGGTGGAGCGGCTTCGGGCGAAGCAAACCCTGACGCCTGAAGACCTGGCCTCTTCTTTTGATTTTTACCGCCTGAATACCGATTTGCACAGCGATCAGGTGCGCATGACCGGCTACTACACCCCGGTGGTGAAAGCAGCGCGCGCTAAAAGCGGCGAATTTCAATACCCGCTCTACCGCAGGCCATCCGAACAAGTGCCGGCACCGGCGTCTATTTGGGATGGTGCCCTTGCCGGACGCGGGCTGGAGCTGGCCTGGGTAAGCAGCAAACGCGCGGTGGAGAATGCACAATTACAAGGGTCGGTGCTGGTCGAATTTCCCGACGGCAAGCGCGAATACTTTGGCTTTGGCGGCTCCGTGAAAGGTGCCGGCGGTTCGTATGTGTTTTTTACAAAAGTGGACAACACCGTGCTTGGCGCAGGCACATTTCCCCTGACCGCCGGGTATTCCATTGCCATTGACACGCGTTTTATCCCCATCGGAGCAACCTTATTGGCAGAATTGCCCGATCTGGATCCTTCAGGCAAGCTCAAAGGCTACACCTACCGAGTACTGTTTGCTCAAGACCGTGGCGGTGCCATCAAAACCACCAAACGCATAGACGTGTACTGCGGCATGGGCCAGGACGCTCTTGCTGAAGCCCATAAAATCAACGGTCATGGTCGGCTTTGGCTTATGCTTCCCAAGCAAGACGGCACACCGGTGGTGCAATAGAAAATAGTGTGAAAAAAAAGAAAGGGTTAGCTGGCAGACGCCAACTAACCCTTTTTCCATTTATTTACCTTGCAATTCGCGGATCATTTCTTCCTGACGGATCACGTGCAGGGTCAGCTCTTCCACTTTGGCAAGGAGCTGCATGGTGAATGCGTTCAGGCTGAGGCCACCCGCTTTCATCTCTGCTCCGGCTGGAATACCGGGCAGGTGGCGGTTGGTTTCGATAAAGCTGCGCACCTCGGCTAAGGGCATCAGGTTGTAGGAAGGGTCAAACACATAATCGGCAGGTTTGACAGAATCGCCGTTGATGGTGATCTCGCCGTTGCCGCCGTCAATGTGGAAGGTTTGAATGCCTTCTTGGTTGCGCAGGGCGATATCGCCTTGTGAACCGTTTCCGCCCAAGGTGATGTTGCCGCCACCGCCATTGAGGTGAATGGTTTGATCGCCGTTTTCGTTGCGGAGGTTGATGTCGCCAGGAACACCATGGTCGCCCATGATCAGGTTGCTGTCGCCGCCGTCGAGGTGGATGGTGTTTTTGCCATTGGCATTGCGCATAGTGATGTCACCCTGCGAGCCATGGCCACCCATAGTCATGTTGCCGTTACCGCCGTCAATGTGGATGGTTTGGTGGCCTTCCGTGTTGAGGAGGGTGATGTCGCCTTGCGAACCATTGCCGCCCATAGTGAGGTTTCCGTTTCCGCCATCGAGGTGGATGGTTTGCTCGCCATTTTCATTGCGGAGGTTAATGTCGCCCTGCGAGCCATTGCCACCCATGAAGAGATTGCCTTCACCACCGTCGAGGTGGATGGTTTGATCACCGTTTCCATTGCGGAGGTTAATGTCGCCCTGCGAGCCATTGCCACCCATGAAGAGGTTGCCGTTTCCGCCGTCTAAGTGGATGGTTTGCTCGCCATTTTCATTGCGGAGGTTAATGTCGCCCTGCGAGCCATTGCCACCCATAATGAGGTTGCCGCGTGTGCCGTCTAATTCGATTGTTTGACGCCCTTCTTCATTGGAGAGGGTAATCATGTTTTTTTCATTCGTCATGCGTAGGTAGAAAAATTTAAATGTCAGGGCGCCAAGTTACAAATGATCTTATCAATTGAAAGCAAAGCGTAGATTAATCCTGTATTAAGTTTATTTGTGATGTCCAGACACCACTACCACGATCTCCCCTTTCACCTCTTTGGCTGCAAAAAGAGTCTGTAAGTCGGCTATCGATGCCGTTTTGACCTCTTCGTGTTTTTTGCTGAGTTCACGGGCCACACAGGCCATGCGTTCGGGACCGCAATGCGTCGCCAATTCTTCGAGACACCGCAACAGCCGGTGTGGCGATTCATACAACACAAACGTGTTTTCGAGCGCTGCCAGGTATTTTAGCCGTGTTTGGCGCCCTTTTTTGTGGGGTAAAAAACCTTCGTAATGGAAAGCATCGCATGGTATGCCACTGGCCACCAATGCAGGCACAAACGCAGTGGGCCCGGGGAGGCATTCTACCGGTATGCCCCGTTGCACACAGGCGCGCACGAGAAGAAACCCCGGATCGCTGATGCCCGGTGTGCCCGCATCGCTGATGAGCGCGAATGTGGCCCCTGCCGACAACTCGCCCGTAATCCGATCTACCATGCCGTGTTCGTTGAAAGCGTGGTACGCCCGCATGGGGGTGCTGATGTGGTAATGGTCCAGCAGTTTGCGGCTGGTGCGGGTGTCCTCTGCCCATATAACCGACACCTCTTTGAGCACGCGCAAGGCGCGCATGGTGATGTCCTCCAGGTTTCCTATAGGCGTGGGTACCACGTATAGCATCAGGAGGCGGCTTGCAGGTCGAAACGATAGGTTTCCACAATGGGGTTGGCCAACAGTTTCTGGCAGGCTTGTTCCACGATTTCGCGGGCTTCGGTTTCACTGCCGGCGTCTACTTGCAGGGTGATGTGTCGGCCTATGCGCACGTACACCACGCCCTTCAGGTCGAGCTGGCTCAGGTTGTTCAACACGGTTTTGCCCTGTGGGTCGAGCAGTTGGGGGTGCGGCATGACGTCGATCTCTGCGGTGAATTGCATGGGAGGAGAGGAGTTGAGTGAAGTTTAGGAGTTGAGGGGTTGAGGGGGTTATTTTAGTCCGATTTCGCGGAGGCGTTCGTGGAGGTACGCTCCTGCGGTGATGGGGTCGTAATGGAGTGGATTGTCGTGGGTGATGCAGCTTGGAAGGCAACTCAGATCCATATCGACGCGGGGGTGCAGGAAAAACGGGATGCTGAGTCGTGGCAAGTGCCATGCTTCCCGGGGCGGGTTCACCACGCGGTGGGTGGTGCTTTTGAGGTAGTTGTTGGTGAGGCGCTGGAGCATATCGCCCACGTTGATCACAATTTCATCGGCTTCCGGTTGGACGGGTGCCCAGTGGCCTGTGCTGTTGAGGAGCTGGAGTCCACCTGCGCTGGCACCCACGAGCAGGGTGATGAGGTTGATGTCTTCATGTTGTTCGGCGCGTATGGCGCTGGCAGGCTCCTGTGTAATGGGTGGATAATGGATGGCACGGAGGATGGAGTTTCCGAAAGTGATGTGGGGCTCAAAATAATCTTCGTCAAGGGCTAAGTACATGGCAATGGCGCGCAACAGGTGCGCCCCGGCTTGCTCAAAGGCTCGAAAAAGAGCCATGCCGCTCTCCAGGAATTCGGGCACTTCCGCTACCGCCACGTTGGGCGCATAGTGCAGGGGGAAATCTGCTGGTGCCTCCTGTCCAATCTGGAAAAACTCCTTCAGGTCGGCTACGGTCGATTGTTTGGCATGTTCTTTTCCGAAAGCCGTGTACCCGCGCTGCCCGGCAGCACCCGGAATGTCGTATTGGCGTTTCACGGCTTCCGGCAAGGCAAAAAAGGCTTCGGAGGCTGCAAAAAAACGGTCGATCAGGGCCTTATCGACCCCGTGGTTGACCACACAAACAAACCCTACCTGGTGAAAGGCGTTGCCCAATTGTTGGATGAACTGTCCCTGTGCGATCCCGTCGCCGTGGATGAAAGTGCTCAGGTCGACGGTGGGTATTCCTTTTTCCGGCATGGCGTAGGTGCATGTTGTTGGCGCAAAGATCGTGCGCAGGCGGGAGATTTGGGCTGCCAATCTTTTGGGTTGTTGGCGTGGGTTTTTTGGGCATAAGTTCAAGTGTTAAAATTTCAGAAAGGCTTGCTTTGTAATAGGCATACGATTACATTTGCACAGCATTTAAAGTGACGATTGTATAGACAGACGCCTGTATTTTTTCCGATAGAAGACACATAGGCACAACACCGACTTCGACTTGTTTTTTTGACCTAATCCACCCTTATCTGTGCTGTTACCGGTTTGCGCCCCTGCCTTATACAAGCACCAAGGCATCATCCACAGTGCAAACTACACGATGGACATTGTATGACACGGCTCACCTGCATGGTGCGCCCCACACGCGTATTGCCGTTGCTTTAAA
>JBMOHO010000028.1:0-19436 GCA_049317805.1 Saprospiraceae bacterium | reverse complement strand
GAGGCCGAAAAGAAAAAGAAAAAAGAAGCCAAAGAGGTCGAAAAGGCAGCCAAAAAAGCAGCCAAACAAACAGGCGAAGACAATCCGGATGCATTGCCTGTGTTGACCAAAAATCCGTACAAAAGCGAAAAAGGCTCCAACCGTACTTCCGCATATCCGTACGCCATGATTTGGTATGGGCGTACCCTGGTAGAACGCGACCGGCTGGACGAAGCGGAAATCCTGTACCGCGACCTGCATGAAGATCCTTGGTTTCCCAAGGAGTACCGCCGCGACCTGGCCCTGGCCGAGGCCGATATGTGGATTTCCGAAAAGCGATACGGACAAGCCATTGGGCCGCTTCAGGATGGCATCAAATACACCAAAAAGAAAAAACAACGCGCCCGCTTAGCGTACATTCTGGCCCAGTTGCACGAACAAAACGGCAACTATGCCGGTGCATACACCGCCCTCGAAACGGCCCTCAAAAGCAAACCCACTTTTGAAATGGAGTTTAATGCCCGCCTGCACCTGATTCAAGCGGCATGGGCTAATGGCAAACGAAACAGTGCAGATGTGAATCGGGAACTGGAACGCATGGCCAAAGACGCGAAAAATTTTGAATACCGCGATCAGATTTATTACACCCTGGCCACCATTGCCCTCAAAGACGGCCTCAAACCTGAAGCCATCGGCTATCTCAAACAATCACTGTCGTACAACGTAAACAACACCGCTCAACGCGGCGAATCGTACCTCACCCTCGCAGACCTGTACTTCGAGGCGGAGGACTTTGTGCCCGCAAAAAACTATTACGACAGCACGCTTACGGTGCTGACTAACATAGACGAACGCTATGAGCGCGTTAAAAAATACAGCGAAAACCTGACCGACATTGCCCGTTTGCTCACTACCATCGCCCAAAACGATTCCATCGTGCGCATCTACAAGATGAGCAGCGTCGAACGGCGGGAATTGGCCCTCCGCATCAAAGGCGAACGCGAAGACGCCGCGGTGGCACAAGCCAACAAGGATGCCGTGGCGGCCCAGCCCAAACCCGGCAGCGGCAACGTGCCACCACCCGTAGCCGGTGCCAAACCGTCTTCTTTCTATTTCTACAATGAATCGTTTTTCAAAAAAGGACAGCGCGACTTCGAGCGCACCTGGGGGCCTCGAAAGCTCGAAGACAATTGGCGCCGAAAAAACCGCGCCCTCGCCGGTTCTTCAGCCGACGATCCGCAGTTTAAAAGCGACAGCCTTGGCCAGATAGCCATAGAAGATGTGGCCCTGAATTCTATTTTTGAAGGCATACCCAAAAGCGAAGCCGAAATAGCCGTCATCAACCTTTCCACCTACGAAGCCATGTACAACCTCGGCGTGTTGTACCGCGACCGCCTTCAAAACTATCGCCTCAGCACCGGCATATTGGAAACCATGCTGGAACGGTATCCCGACATTGACAAATACGAAAAGGAGGCCTGGTACTATTGTTATCTCGGGTTTACTGACCTGGGCAACCAACCCCGCGCGCAGTACTATTTCGATAAACTGACCACCAAACACCCCAAAAGCACTTTTGCCCGCGCGCTCACTGACCCGAATTTTGTCAATTCGGCCAAGGCCAAGGAGCTGGAACTCAACCAATATTACGAAGAAACCTTCAACCTCTTTTCCCGCAGAGCCTATCAGGAGGCTTACGACCGTTGTCAGGATGCACCCAAAAAATTTGGCGTGACCAATCCGCTCATGCCCAAGTTTAGCCTGCTTGGTGCCATGTGCACCGGCAGCCTCCAGGGCAATGACGCGTATTGCAAAGCGCTCTCTGAAGTGATTGCCCGGTACCCGGACAGTGATGAGTCTACCCGCTCCAAGGAAATTGCCCGCGTATTATCTTGCAAAGGTTTTGAGGTGGGAACCGGTGGCGAGCCAGGCAAAACGCCGGAAGGCAAACCGATAGACGATGCGTTTACCGTGGAAGACGAAAAGCTGCACTACTTCATGATTGTGTTGAGCGGCAAAGACGTGAACCTCAACGACGTGAAAACGGCCATTTCTGATTACAACCGGGAATTCCACAAGCTGGAACAAATTCGAATTTCGAACATTTTTCTCGGCGCCGACACAGAAACCCCCATTATTGTGCTGCGCAAATTTGACACCAAAGAGCTGGTGATGCGCTATTTCAACGAGGTAAAAGACCAAAAGAATTTCCTCGGCGAAAGCAAAAAGCCCGTCAATAAAGAATACTTCGCCATCACGCAGGAAAACTACCGTCGGGTGCTTAAAAACCGCACGCTGGAAGGTTACCGGGAATTTTTTGCCGATAAATACCTGAAATAGTGGTTGGTGTTGTTTTGGAGGCTATTGTCCGCCATCCAGTACAGCAAGGAACTCCGCTTCCGTCCAGATCGTTACGGTATCAAGGGCCTGGGCTTTTTTGAGCTTGGATCCCGCTTTTTCGCCGGCCACCAGAATGTCGAGATTTTTGCTCACGCCGCTGGCCAGGCGGGCGCCGGCTGCTGAAGCGCGCGCCTCCGCCTGTTCGCGGGTCAGTTGGCCCATGGTACCGGTAAACAGGATGGTTTTGCCCAACAGGGGACCTTCAGATGCCGAGGCCGGTTTTTGATCTTCCAACGTTTGATGCAGGTTGACGCCCAGCGCCTCCATGGTTTGCAGGAGATCAATGTTGTGCTCATTCTGAAAAAAGTGGTGGACATTTTTGGCCAATACAGGCCCCACGTCTTTTATTTCCTGATAGCGTTCCAGGGGCCAGTCTTTGAGGTCGAGCACGTGTGCCACCTCTGCCGCCAGCAGTTTAGAGCCTTTTTGACCCAGGTGATGCACGCTCAGGCTGTGCAACAAGCGGTAAATCGGATTTTGTTTGGCTTTGTCAACAGCGGCGCGCATGTTGTTGGCCGATTTTTCCCCAAAACCTTCCAGCCGGGCAATTTGTGCATAGTCCAAACGGTACAGGTCGGCAATCGACTTAAGCCAGCCCAGCTTATAAAAACGTTCTATGGTGCTTTCCCCCAGCCCTTCCACATCCATGGCGTGTTTGGAGGTGTGAAAAATCATGCGTTGCAGCACCTGGGCTTCGCATTCGGCGTTTTCGCAGCGCCAGATGGCTTCGCCTTCGGGTTTGACCAGTACACTGTGGCACACCGGGCAGTTTTTGGGGTACTCCACCACGCGCTCGCTGCCATCGCGCAGTTCAGCGAGGGACTTGACGATGTACGGGATCACGTCGCCTGCGCGTTCCACCAGCACCGAGTCGCCGATGCGGATGTCTTTGCCGCGGATGAATTCTTCGTTGTGCAGGCTTACGTTTTGCACGGTAACTCCGGCCAGTGGCACGGGTTCGAGTTTGGCCACAGGGGTAACTGCTCCGGTTTTGCCCACCTGAAACTCCACGTCGCGCACGCGGGTGGTGGCCTGTCGGGCGCGAAACTTGAACGCAATAGCCCAGCGGGGATGGTGGGAAGTAAAGCCGCAGCGCGCCTGTAGGTCAATGGAATCTACTTTGACCACCATGCCGTCGAGCTCATAGGGGTAGTTGTCGCGGGCGTCTTGCCAGCGTTGGCAAAATGCAATCACTTCGTCAATGCCATTGCACAGCATGCGCTCGGGCAATTCCCCATTGGCGGGTTGTTCGCCCGGCGTTTTAAATCCGAGCGTCTGCAGCAAGTTGATGGCGTCTCGGTGGGTGGGCACGGCAGACAGCACGTCGTTGCCAGCTGCATCCACTGCATAACCGAGCTGGTACACAAATGCCTCGAGGCCGCGTTCGGCCGCCTCGCGGGGATCTTTCATGCGCAGGCCTCCGGTGGCTGCGTTGCGCGGATTGGCAAATTGTGTTTCGCCCAGCTCCAGTCGGTGCTGGTTGATGCGCTCAAACACGTCTTTCCGGATGAGCGCCTCGCCCCGCAGTTCTGCGCGGTAGATGCCGTGCGCGCCAAATCCTGCCTGCAAGGGAATGGTGCGCAGGGTGCGCATGTTGGGCGTAATGTCGTCGCCCACCTCACCGTTGCCGCGGGTGGCAGCGCGCACCAATCGGTCGTTTTCGTACACCAGGGCGATGGTTCCGCCGTCGAATTTGGGTTCCACGCTGTAGGCCACCACGTCTTCTGGCGACAGTACGCAGAGTTTACGAACCGAAGTGTCGAAATCGCGCAGGTCTTCGGCGTCATACGAGTTATCCAACGACAGCATGGGCCGCAGGTGGGCTACGGTGATGGACTCCCCGCTCAGGTCGGCCGATACCCTTTGGGTAGGGCTGTCCGGCTCAACCAGGTCCGGGTGCTCCACTTCCAGTGTTTCGAGCATTTTGTACAGCTGGTCGTACTCAAAATCGCTGATCACCGGGTCGTTTTGCACCGAGTAGCGCCACTCGTGGTAGCGGATGAGGCGGCGCAGGTCGTATGCCCGTTCGGCTGCGTCGGCGTGCATCGTTTGGGCAGCAGGCGTGTACAAGAGGGTTTTGGACAGGTCGTAAAGGGCGCGTTGTTGGTCGGGCGTGTACATGAGGGCAGAGCTTAGGGGCAAATATCCAACTCTTCAAAGAATTTGTGCAACTCGCTGCGGCCCAGCAGCGCCGATTTTGCGAGCGGGGTCTAAAATCGTAAAATCAATATTTAATCTACGTACTCCACTTTGCGCAAAAGCCGGAGCCCCAAGGTTAGTTCGAGCGCAATGTTGCGAATGCGGCGTTCGGGAATGGTGGTTACCACGCCGGGGTTATTGGGGTCAATGACGTTCGGAATGGCGGGCTGGTTGTATTGGAGCGTCACGTCGGGATGCACCCAAAACGTGAGTTGAGCGCCTACGAGTTCGGACAACATCCATTCTGTACCGCCGCCGACCGACACGCCAAAAATAAACTTGCGCACAAATTCGTCTTGCGGGTAATACGTGACAGAGTACGGATTGTTGTCGTTCAATTCATCCAGGTTGGTGTTGAGCGTGTACTCGCCCCGGATGCCGCCAGCATAAAACAGTCGGGTGACAGGATTCACGGGAAATTTTTGTTTGGCACCGAGCAACAAACCGAGGTTTTGAAACAGGAACTCTTCCTTGTAGGTGATGTCGTTTCCTCCTGGCACAAAATACCGGAAGCGGGTGGCGCTGCCTTTGACGTGGTAACCCAGCTGAGCAAATATAGAAGCTTTGTCTTCCTCATTATCAACCGATTCAGCGGCAATGGCAAAGTGGTATTTGAAGAGCGGATCGCGTTCAAACGTGTTGTCCCAGCGCTGGCTGCCAATGGTAGGGCCGCCGCCAAGCACAAAAGCGGTGGATTGCGCGCGCGCTGAAAAAATACTGCAAAACAAAAACAGGTAAAGGGTGTATATGTATTGGCGCATTTGAAACGTTTTAGCCCGCAAAGATGCGCATAGATGCGAAAAATGCATCTATTTCGGCTTACCTTTGCGGTTTTTACAATCAACCACCCTTCTTGTGTATGCAACGCCCCAATTTGGACGGAAAAACTTTTGACGAGTTCCCCTATGTACGCCCCGACATGGCGGTCGTCACGGCTTCATTCGATAAACTACTCGTGCGTTTTGAGCAGGCAGAAACGCATGTGGCTCAAAGCAGAACCTTGCGCCGCATCAACGCCCTGCGCGATGCGTTCTGGACGATGTACAACCTCTGTTACATTCGCCACACGCTGAACACCGCCGATGCATTTTATGAAAAGGAGAATACCTATTTCGACGAAAATGTGCCTGCATTCGAAGCCCTGAACACGCGGTATGCCAACGCCTTGCTGAAATCACCGTTTAGAGACGCTTTGGCCAAAAAATTTGGCACGCACTTGTTTGTCATGTCCGAAATGGCCCAAAAAACGTTCAAGGACGTCATCCTTGAAGACTTGCAGCGCGAAAATGCCCTCAGCACCGAATACACCAAAATAAAGGCACAGGCCCAAATTGAGTTTGAGGGCCAAACGTATAACCTCAGCAACATTTACCCACTGGAACTGTCAAACGAGCGCGCTCGTCGCCGTGCCGCTGCAGAAACCAAATGGGCCTTCTTTGCCCAGCATGCGCCCACTTTTGAGCGCATTTACGACGACATGGTCAAGCTCCGCCACTCCATGGCGAAAAAGCTGGGTTTCCAAAACTTCATCGAACTCGGTTACGCGCGCATGCAGCGCTGCGACTATACGCCCGACATGGTGGCCAATTTTCGGCGTCAGGTACGCGAGCAGATTGTGCCCCTTGCGGCAGAACTGTACGAGCGCCAACGCCAACGCCTGGGGCTTGACGCGTTGCACTATTACGACGAAGACTACAAGTTTGCCACAGGAAACCCCAAACCCATCGGCACGCCGGAAACCATTGTGGCCGGCGCAGCGCGCATGTACCGGGAGTTGAGCCCCGAAACCGACCTGTTTTTCCAGCACATGCAGGATAAACGCTTGATGGACCTTGTCAACCGCGACGGCAAAGCCACCGGCGGCTACTGCACGTACCTGAGCGAGTTTCAATCGCCGTTTATTTTTTCAAATTTTAATGGCACCAGCGGCGACATTGACGTGCTCACCCACGAAGCCGGACACGCCTTTCAGGTTTGGCAGAGCCGAAAACAACCGGTGGGCGACTATTTTTGGCCCAGCTCCGACGCTGCCGAAATCCATTCCATGAGCATGGAGTTTTTTACCTGGCCCTGGATGCCGCTGTTTTTTGGCAACCAAACGGATAAATACTATTTCATGCACCTCGGCAGCGCCCTGCAGTTTTTGCCTTACGGTGTAGCGGTCGATGAGTTTCAGCACATTGTTTATGAAAATCCGGACATGACGCCCGCAGAACGCAATGCCGCCTGGCGCCAACTGGAAAAAACATACCTGCCCCACCGCAATTATGAGGGCAATGCCCACCTGGAAGCCGGGCGCTACTGGCAGAAACAAAACCACATTTTCAATTCGCCGTTTTATTACATAGACTACACGCTGGCGCAAATTTGCGCTTTCCAGTTTTGGGTGGCCGACCGTAAAAACCACACCAAGGCCTGGAGCCGATACCTGAAGTTGTGCAAAGCGGGTGGCAGCCGTTCTTTCCTCGACCTGGTGGCGCTTTCCGGTTTGCAGTCCCCTTTTTCCGACGGCGCCGTGGCGGGCGTGGTGGGTGAAATACGGGCATTTATGAATGGGGTGGATGACCGGGGATTTTGAAAATCGGGTTTATGGCAAACCATGACCTGGAAAATTTCACACTGCATTTCAACCACAATTCACATGACTTCACGTTGCTTTTTAGCCGTTTTATGTACCCTGTGCCTCAGCGCCTCCCGTTTTGCGCCGGAGCAACCCACGCTTCAACTGGCCTTGATGAAATACAGCGGCGGGGGCGACTGGTACAACGACGTGAACTCCCTCCGCAACCTCGCGCGTTTTTGCAACGACAACCTGAAGACCAATTTTAACCTCGAATTTGCCACCGTAGAACCCGGCAGCGCCGAACTGTTCAATTTCCCGTTTGTATACGCCACTGGTCACGGCAACATGCTGTTCAGTGACCTGGAGGCCAAAAACCTGCGTGCCTACCTCGAAGGTGGCGGTTTCCTGATGTTGAACGACGATTTTGGTCTCGACCCTTTTGTTCGGCCTGCCATGAAAAAGGTGTTTCCGGAGCTTGATTTTGTAGAACTGCCTTTTTCGCACCCCATTTACAACCAGAAATACACGTTCAAGGGCGGCTTACCCAAAATTCATGAGCACGACGGCAAACCTGCTCAGGGTTTTGGCCTTTTGTACCAGGGCCGCCTCGTGTGTTTTTACGATTTTGAAACCGACCTCGGCGATGGCTGGGACGATGTGCACAACGACCCGCCCGCCGTCCGCCAAAAAGCCCTGCAAATGGGTGCCAATATTGTTCAATACGTTTTTCAGTTTTGAGTTTTGAGTTTTGAGTTTTGAGTGGTGAGTGGTGAGTGGTGAGTGGTGAGTTTTGAGTTGTTCAGCACCTAGATAAGGCATTTAATCGAAGCCGAAGCAGACCCTTTTCCCCCACTCAAAACTCAAAACTGATAACTCAAAACTGATAACTCAAAACTCAAAACTGATAACTCAAAACTGAAAAATTGAGAGTCCTCCTGCTCGGTTCCGGTGGCCGCGAAAGTGCGTTGGCCTGGAAATTCAAGCGCAGCCGACGCTGCTCGGCCCTGTTCATTGCTCCCGGCAACGGCGGCACAGATGCTTATGGGCAAAATGTAGACTTGAACCCCATGGATTTCGGGGCAGTAGGTCGTTTTGTGCTGGACAATGCGGTGGATATGGTGTTTGTGGGCCCGGAAGATCCGCTGGTACACGGCATTTGGGATTATTTTCAGGATAACGACTTGCTGCGGGCGGTGCCGGTCATCGGGCCGTCCAGTGCGGGCGCACAGTTGGAAGGCAGCAAAGCCTGGGCCAAGCAGTTCATGCAACGCCACGGCATACCCACGGCAGCTTACCGGGAATTCACGGCGGAGCAGCTCAATGAGGGCCTGGAATACCTGCAACAACATACATTGCCTATAGTGCTCAAGGCCGACGGCCTGGCTGCTGGCAAGGGTGTGGTCATTTGCCACAGCCATGCTGAGGCCATGGCGGAGCTGAAAGACATGTTGGGCGGCAAATTCGGCGCTGCCGGCGCGCGCGTGGTGGTGGAGCAGTTCCTCAGCGGCATAGAGTTCAGCGTGTTTGTGCTATCCGACGGTACGCACTACCGCATCCTGCCCGAGGCCAAAGACTACAAGCGCATCGGCGAGGGCGACACCGGTCCCAACACGGGCGGCATGGGCGCTGTGAGCCCTGTGCCATTTGTGGACGCCGATTTGTGGCAAAAGGTAGAAACACAGATCATTCAGCCAACAGTATCGGGTTTGGCTGCCGAAAATATTGTGTATAAAGGTTTTATATTCCTTGGCCTGATTCGTGTTGGCCAAGAGCCTTTTGTGATTGAATACAACTGCCGCATGGGCGACCCCGAAACCGAGGTGGTGATGCCCCGCTTGCGCAACGACCTCGTGTCGCTGCTCCAACACTGCGCTGCGGGTACCTTGCACCGCACGACTATTCGCACCGACGCGCGCGCAGCAGCCACCGTCATGCTCGTGAGTGGCGGATACCCGGGCGACTACGACAAGGGCAAACCCATCAGCGGCCTCGACCGGGCCCGCGGAAGCCTGTTGCTGCACGCGGGTACCCGACGCGAAGGCGATCGCCTGCTCACCAACGGGGGCAGGGTGCTGGCTGTGACGAGTTACGGGAAAACGCTGGAAGAAGCTGTGCAGAAATCGTACGACAATGTGCAAAAAATCCGTTTTGACAGGATGCACTACAGGGGCGATATTGGGAAGGATGTCATTTGATCGGGTAGAATAGCCCGTTCCGGGCCTTTACACAGCGGATTCAAGCTTCATTATGCAATCAATTGGCCGCTGAACAGTCAAACAGCGCTTCTACTCTTGCTGAGCGGCAAATTTGCTGATGACAATGCCCACCAGTATCACGGAATAAAACTGCCCGGCAATGCCGATGAACGCGGCGATCAGTTTGGTGTGGTGGTTGTTGGGCGTGATGTCACCAAATCCGATGCTGGTAAGCGTGATGCTGCAAAAATAGACGAGGTCGATGAACGTAGACGCCGGATCGCTATTGCTGACCCCTTTGAACGAATTGGGGTCGTCATAAAAGTACAATTGTAATCCGAACACGCTGATCTCAATCAGCAAAAAATAACCACATGCCGCCGCGGAGATGATGTCGACATTGATGTAACTGGGCCGAAGTAAAAACCGAAATACTTCTACAAAAATAAACGCGAAAAACAGGCAATACGTAATGTTTGTCGCCATCATAAATTCCGGAATATGCCACCAGGCGCTAATGGTAAGTGGCAGGCCTATCACTGGAATACAGAGCAAGTCGCGCACCAGGTTGCGCCACCGGCCGCGCTCGGCAAACACGCCGATGCTGGCAACGCCAAGCACCAACATATTGATCCACCACACCGAACGGGTGTAATGCGGCATGTCTGTAAGGAAAATGCCTATAAACAGGTGTTGTACCAAAGCCAGCAGCAGCACCTCGTACTTGTGGATTTGGAGAAAACGGATGAAAGCGGAGACGCTTTTTAAAGGCATAACAAAACAATAAAGCCAATTGAACGCTACTCAATAAGCCCGGGCATCATTCTTTTCGACAAAATTCATAAAGGCCCGGTTCACCACCCTGTTGCCGCCGGGCGTGGGGTAGATGCCCGAAAAATACCAGTCGCCCGGCGTTTTCGGGCAAGCGGCGTGGAGGCCTTCCAGGGTTTGGTAGATGACGTGCACCGGAATGTTCAGGTCATTGGGCGTAATGATTTCGGCAATGCGTTTGCTGATGGCACAGTACTCAAAATGATCGTATAGCGATGATACTTCATTCTTTAATTCCTCCACCGGAAAGTTTTCAGAAGCCTTGCAACGGAGATACGTTTCCTGAAGGAGGTGCGATTTGCCGTGTTCTTCCAGCAACTGCACAAGCGCCTGGAAAGCGACAAAGTCGCCCAGACGGCTCATGTCAATGCCGTAACAATCGGGAAACCGAATCTGCGGGGCGCTGGAGAGGATGACCGTAGACTTGGGTTTGAGGCGCGAGGTGATGGCCACTATGCTGTCGCGCAGGGTAGTGCCCCGCACAATGGAGTCGTCGAGCAGCACCAGCGTGTCCACGTGGTTTTCCACCAGGCCGTAGGTCACGTCGTATACATAGCTCACCATGTTGTTGCGGCTTTTGGTGTCGGCTATAAACGTGCGCAGTTTATCGTCTTTGTGCACCAGTTTTTCGGCGCGGGGCCTGATGGCGAGGATTTCGGCGAGTTTTTCGGCGCTCAGGTTTGGGCCAGCCTCCATAATTTTTGCCTGTTTCCACACGTTCAGCTCTTTTTCAAGGCCTTCAGCCAAACCATAGAAGGCAGACTCGGCGGTGTTGGGAATAAAGGAAAACACGGTGTGCTTCAGGTCATAATCTACCGCTTCAAGCACCGGTTTAGCCAGGAGTTCGCCGAGTTTTTTGCGCTCCTGATAAATTTCGCGGTCGTTGCCACGGCTGAAATAGATGCGCTCAAACGAGCAGGCTTTGTACGGCTGGGGGTCTACAAATGGTTCTTCGCTGACCTTACCATGGTGTTTGATGATGAGTGCGTGGCCGGGCTTGAGTTCCTGCACCTGTTCGTAAGGCGCGTGGAAAACAGTCTGGATAGCAGGGCGTTCGGAGGAGCCTACAATGACCTCATCGTCCATGTACCAAAATGCCGGCCGGATGCCGTTGGGGTCGCGCATGAGAAACGCGTCGCCGTGGCCTATGAGGCCGCCGAGTACGTAGCCGCCGTCAAACTTTTTGCTGGCGCGGCGCAGCAGGCGCTGCACATCGAGGTTGTCAAAAATAAGCTGGTTGACATCCTGATTGCTGTATCCGTCGGGTTTGTACCAGGTGTGCAGGCGTTGGACCTCGTCGTCGAGAAAATGCCCAATTTTTTCGAGCACGGTCACGGTGTCGCTTCTTTCCTTGGGATATTGACCGAGTTCGACGAGTTCATTGAAGAGTTCGTCTACGTTGGTCATGT
Organism: Saprospiraceae bacterium; assembly: GCA_049317805.1. GTDB lineage: Bacteria > Bacteroidota > Bacteroidia > Chitinophagales > Saprospiraceae > M3007. The sequence goes on along the minus strand of JBMOHO010000028.1, from coordinate 7,860 downwards.
TAAAATTGCCGGCCAGGAGGAGGTTTCGGTTGATCCAGTTGTTTTGGCGATGGAAGGGGTGAACGCGCTCAATGCTGTCGTCGCCGTACGTACCGTAGCGCAGGTGTCCCATGAGCACTTCGCCAGCGTATGGTGCATGGTTTTTGAGCCATTCGGGGTCGTGGTTTTGTTCGGGAGTGAGTTGGTTGAGGCGCGCCCACACCATATCGAAGAGGTCGGTGAGGTAATTTGGCGCGTTGCTGCGTTTGCGGCTGATGTAGCGCGTACCGGGTGCCGGGTCGAGTTTGATGGTGGCGAGGCCGGCGCCATCCTGGCCGCGGTTGCGCATTTTCTGCATCATGAGTTGCAGCTTTTGCAGTCCGTACCAGACAGTTCCGTATTTGTGGTGGTAATACGAAAGGGGTTTGCGTAACCGTACGATGACGATGCCGCACTCGTGGTGGATAGGGTCGCTCATGCTTTAGTCTTTCTTCTTGAAGTCCCCGTTTTCCCAGGCTTTGAAGAATTGAGCCCACGCGATGGGGCTGAAGATATTCATGGGAGGGGTCTGTCCGATGTAGACGTACTCTCGGGACTGTTGTCTCAAATAAAAATTCGCGCTCTCGCGTCCGGAGTAAGGCACAATCTGGTCGTTCTTGCGGGCCTCGGCCAGGTAGTCGTTGGCGAGGTTTTCCACGGCGTATCGTTGGAGCTCCGGGGTGACGTCCATTTTCAGGAATTCGATCTTGAAATGTTCGCGCGAGGGCCAAGGGAAAATGACGGTTTCGGGCAGCAGGTAATTGTCTTGAGACATGAGCTGCACAATGGAATACCGTTCCTGGGTGAGCGTGTCGGGTATGGTGATGGTCACCGGCTGGAATCCCAGGCAGTTGAAGCGAATCTGGTCGCCTCGTTGAACCACCATGGTAAAAAAGCCCCGATAGTCGGCATAAGTACCGCGGCTTCTGCCGGGCAGGAAAACGCTGGCGTAGGGCACCGGAGTGAGCTGTCCGTCAATCTCGGTAAGCAGCATTCCGGAAAACTGAATGAGTTGAGGCGGTTCTTTTTCCGTTTGGGAAAAGAGGGTTCCGGCAAAAGCCAGCGCGAAGAACAAAAAGAGTGAAGTGGATCTCACGATGAGTTGGGTTAGACGATGGTTTTTCCGGAAAGTCAAAGTTACGGGATTTAGAAACGCTGGAAAAGGGTATTTCGCCGCGTGTTTGCAGGTAGTTTTTAGAAAAAAAAACACGCAAGTCGTCAAAATTGCGTTTGTTGCACACAAATGTGTGTCAGTACCTGTTAGATTGTACCTTTGCGCCGCGAAACGCCATTTATTTTTCATGAACACCATACACATGTCCACCCTACAACACCTGAACCTGCGGGTTTGGTTCATCTTGTTGCTGTTTTCCGTTTGCGGAGGGCTTGCCGCCCAGGCGCCCAAGTACGGCCACACCAATTTGGGCAACCTCCTGGAGCTGCTGCCGGAATCCAAAGTTGCCGAGGCAAAACTGAAAGCATACGCCGACAGCCTGTCTAATGCGGGCAACATCAAAGAGCAACTTTTCCGCGAAGCTTTTAGTAAATTAGAAGCCGATTACAAAGCGGGTAAACTGACGCCCCTGCAAGTGCAGGAAGGCCAGGCCGAAATGCAAAAACAACAACAGGAATTGCAGACATTTGACCAAAAAGCGCAGCAACTCGGCACCCAACGCCGCGATGAACTGCTCAATCCCATTTTGTCCAAAATGCTGGAAGCCGTGAAAGCAACGGCCAAGGAAAATGGTTACCTCATGATCTTCGACACCAGTTCGGGCGCCATGCTGTTTGCCGATGAAATGGACGACGTAACGCCGCTTGTCCGCAAAAAACTTGGCATTTAGCAGCCAAGGCTTCTTATTTACCCATCACCCATCACCATAAACGATTTCGACCGTGACGTTTAAAACACTGAATAACCTGACCGGATGGCTCACTTTTGCCATCGCGGCTGTAGTATTGGGCTTGGCTGCCGAACCTACCGGTAGCCTCTGGGACTGTGGCGAGTTCATTTCCGGCGCCTACAAACTGCAAGTGGTGCACCCGCCTGGTGCCCCTGTGTTTTTGCTCATTGGCCGGCTCTTTACCTGGGTGGCTTCCCTGTTTTCCAGCAATCCGGAAAACATTGCTTACGCCGTAAACTTGTTGTCGGCACTGTGTACAGCCTTTACAGCCTTGTTTGTGTGCTGGAGCACCACCATTTTGTCCAAATTAGCGTTGACAGGCCGCGATGAAACACCCGATGCGGGCCAAACGGCGGCCATCCTTGGCGCCGGTCTGGTGGCCGGTCTGGTGACGGCTTTCACCACGTCCATCTGGTTTTCGGCAGTAGAGGGCGAGGTATACGCCATGTCTACGTTTTTCACAGCCCTCACGCTTTGGGCCGTGATGAAATGGTATAACCTGCCCGATACGGCAGACGCCGACCGCTGGCTGGTGTTTGCGGTGTACGCCATGGCGTTGTCTATGGGTGTGCACTTGCTCAGTTTGCTCACGTTTCCAGCGCTGGCGTTGTTTTATTATTACAAAAAATCGAAGGCCCCCACCTGGTTTGGCGCCCTGGTGGCTGCAGGTGTAGGTATGGTGTTCATCGTTGTCATTCAGTCGTTTATCATCGCTGGAATACCCCGTCTTTGGGCTATGTTCGAACGGCCGATGGTCAACGGCATGGGTTTGCCATTTCACACGGGTGTCATCCCGGTGCTGCTGCTGTTTGCTGCGGCCATCTGGTACGGTTTGCACAGGGCCAAACAAACCGGCAATGGCCTGTTGCAACGCGGCGTAGTGGCCTTTGCGCTGGTGGTGTTTGCATACTTGTCTTACGGCATGGTGATTATCCGCGCCAACGCCAACACGCCGATCAACATGAACGACCCTTCTGACGCCATGCGCCTGCTGCCCTACCTCAACCGGGAGCAGTACGGAGAGCGGCCGCTGCTGTACGGGCCGCATTTCGACGCCAAGCCCATGGGTATTCAGGATCCGGTTGCGCGTTACGGCCGCGTGGGCGATCACTACGAAGTGGTGGATGAAAAAGTGGAATACGAATACGCGCCCCGCGACAAGACCTTGTTTCCACGCATGAGCGACTACTCGCAGGGGCGTCCGGCGCTGTATCGCCGCTGGATCGACAAGCCCAAGGGAGTACCTACGGTTTCAGACCATATTGAGTTTTTCTTCAAGTATCAGCTGGCCTGGATGTACTGGCGCTATTTTATGTGGAACTTCTCGGGCCGCCAAAACGGCGAGCAAGGCCTCTATGCGTGGGACCCCAGCTCAGGCAACTGGATTACCGGGTTTAATTTTATTGACAAAAATAAAATTGGCGACCTCTCTCAGGCACCTGACCACATCAAAAACAGCCCCGCCCAAAACAAATACTACCTCATTCCTTTCCTGTTGGGCCTCATCGGGTTGTTTTTCCACGCGCAACGCCGCCGGAACGACTTTGTCGCGCTTTTCGCGTTGTTCATCATCACTGGCGTCGGCATCATTGTGTACTCCAATCAGCCGCCCAATGAACCCCGCGAACGAGATTACGTACTGGCCGGCTCTTTCTTCACTTTTGCCATCTGGGTTGGCATGAGTATACCTGCGCTTTACAGCTTGTTCAGCGAGCGGTTCCGTTTTGGCGGCGTACCGGCAGGTGCTGCTGCTACGCTGCTGGCCCTCAGCGCGCCGGTGCTCATGGTGACCCAAAACTGGGACGACCACAGCCGCGCCAACCACTATGCCAGCCGCGACTACGCCCGCAACTTCCTTGAATCCTGTGCGCCAGACGCCATTATTTTCACCTACGGCGACAACGATACCTACCCGCTCTGGTATTGCCAGGAAGTGGAAAACATCCGGACAGACGTGCGGGTGGTCAACCTTTCGCTGATCGCCGTCGATTGGTACATCGATCAGCTCCGCCGCGGCATCAACGAGGCCAAACCCATAAAGCTCTCTATTCCGCAAGACAAGTTGCGCGGGTTCAAGCGCATGCAAACCCCGTATGTGCCCAATAAAAATGAGCGCCCTATGAGCCTGCAGGAAGTGATGAACTTCCTTCGGGAAGATCATCCGGTGCCTTCGCAGGGCGGCCGCAGTTTTGAAACGTACTTGCCCACCAGCAAAATTTACCTGCAAGTGGACAAAAACGCTGTAGCGCAAAACAATGTAATGCCTGCGGGCGATAGCTCCGTAGTGGACACCATTTGGTTTGACCTCGGTGTGGGCGAGAAAAAATCGGACTGGATTCTGAAGGACCAGTTGGCTATGCTCGATATTGTGTACTCTAACCTCTGGGAGCGCCCCATTTATTGGGCCGTCACCTGCCGCGAAGACCGCCTGCTGGGCCTCAATGACTACCTGCAACTGGAAGGCCTGGCTGTGCGCATCGTACCGGTTAAATCCAAAAGCGAATCACAGGCGTACGGCATGGTGGGCATGGGACGCGTAGAGACCGATATTGCCTTTGACAACATCATGAACAAGTGGAAATGGGGTAATTTTGATAACCACCCCACTTTCATCGACCGCTCGTACATGCCCAGTCTGCAAACCATGCGCGTTGCTTTCATCCGCGTGGGCCGGCAATTGGTGGTGGAAGGGAAAAAAGACAAAGCCATTGCCCTGGCTGACAAGTATTTCGAGGTTTTCCCGAAATACAATTTCCCGTATGACCAGTTCTCGTCGTTTATGGCCGACGTCTACGCGCGGGCTGGCGCCAAAGACAAAGCCGCCGAAAAAATAAATGACATCGCCACGTCCATGGAACAGCAAATGCAGTTTTACCGCTCGTTGCCCCTGGATATGCAAAACGGCTATCAGCAGGACATGAATTTCACCATGAGCACCATGCAGTCGATCATGCGCATTACCAGCGACATGGGTGACTCTGTGCTGATGGACAACCTGGAAAGCCGTTTTATGCCTTTGATGCCGCAACAACCCGGCCTCCCGGGCATTGTGCAGTAAACACAGCGGTCATGGGCAGGATTGTGGGCATTGACTACGGATCGAAGCGCAGCGGTATTGCGGTGACCGACCCGCTGAAAATCATCGCCAGCGGGTTGGTCACCGTACCCACACATGAACTGATGGACTTTCTCATCCGTTACGTGGGGTCGGAAGACGTAGAATCGTTTGTGGTGGGTTTACCGCTGTACCCCGACGGCAATCCGGCTCAATTGACCGATCAGGTGGAGGCTTTTGTGCGCAAACTCCGGCAACAATTTGTAGAAAAACCGGTTTTCAGGCAAGACGAAAGAAATACTTCCAACGACGCCAAGCGCATCATCCTGGCGTCGGGGGTGAAAAAACAGAAGCGTCGCGACAAATCGTTGGTCGATAAAGTGGCGGCCGCGCTCATCCTTGAACAATACATGCAAGCGAACCACTGGTAAACAGCGCCGCTTGTCGCAACTGCATCATCAGATCATGATCCTGCCCATTTTTGCTTATGGACAACCGGTGCTTAAAAAAGTAGCCGCACCCATCGACCCCGATTACCCGGGCCTGCCCGAACTGCTCGCCAACATGTGGGAAACCATGTACCATGCCGATGGCGTGGGTTTGGCGGCACCACAGGTGGGCCTGGCCATACGGCTGTTTGTGGTAGACACCACTCTAATAGACCGCGATCAAAAAAGCGAAAACGACGTGGGTTTTAAACAAACGTTCATCAACGCTCAAATGGTGGAGGAAACAGGAGACCCGTGGACCTATGAGGAAGGATGCCTGAGCATTCCGCGCATTCGGGGAGATGTGGAGCGGCCAAAGATCATCCACATCCGCTGGCAGGATGAGCATTTTGAAGTACACGAACAAACATTTGAGGGCATCAATGCGCGGGTTATTCAACACGAATACGACCACATAGAGGGTATTTTATTCACCGAACGCCTCAAACCGCTCAAAAAACAGTTGGTCCGTCGAAAATTAGACGACATCCGGCTCGGAAAAATCAATCCGGAATACAAAATGAAGTTTTATTTGGGGAAATAGCATTACTTTTGTCCGTCATCAAATAATGCTTCATCATGTCTGTTTCCATCATTACTGCATGGGCCGAGGCGGATCGGCCGCGTGAAAAAATGTTGTTAAAGGGCAAGCTCGCCCTTTCCGACGCCGAGCTCGTCGCCATTCTGCTGGGGAGTGGCTTGCCCGGCGAAAACGCTGTGGCGCTGGCCCAGCGCATCCTGGCTTCGGCCGATCACAATTTGCACGAACTGGGCCGCCGTTCGGTAGACGAGCTGCAGCGTTTCCGGGGTGTGGGCGAAGCCAAAGCCGTGACCATCGCAGCCGCCCTGGAATTGGGCCGCCGTCGGCAATTGTCGGACTTGCGAGACCGACCCCGTGTCACCACCAGCAGAGACGCCTATAATGCCATTGCCACTTTACTCACCGACCTGCACCACGAGGAGTTCTGGCTCTTGATGCTCAACAAAAACAATGAAATCACCGCCCGAACCCGCATGAGTTCAGGTGGGGCAGCCGGCACGGTGGTCGACTTGAAAATGATTTTTAAAACCGCCCTGGATGCACGCGCCACCGCCATCATTGCAGTACACAACCATCCTTCGGGCAGCCTTTCGCCCAGCCAGGCCGACGTGGAGTTGACGCGCAAGCTTCGCAAAGCCGGCGAGGTGCTCGACCTGCCTTTACTGGATCACCTCATCGTGTCGGAGCGTGGATATTTCAGTTTTGCAGACGAAGGCTTGTAAACGATACAACGATTGGCTTGAAAGAGTGTCTATAATGGCATACTTTTATCCGTCTCAAATGGAAAGCCATGTTTTTGCGCCATTATCTCGTTTTTCATGCTTTTTTTTGGTTGTATGTGCTTGGTTGCATGCCCGCAACAACGCCATGCAAGCCACTTGCCGGTACCTGGTTGAACACCGATGGATTTGTGTTCGTATTTTTGCCAGACAGCAGCGCCCTGTGGCTTACGCAATTTGGTAATCAGTACGACACCGTGCGTTTGCGCTACGCGTTAGACTGCAACCAGACGCCGTTGGCCCTTAACCTAAGCGGATTTCAAACGGGTCCGCACCAGGGTAAAACATTGTACGGCATTCTGGAATGGACTTCCGATTCCACCTTCCGCTTCCGCTACGAACCCGAAACGCGTCCGACTGTTTTTGACAATGAACAAACCATGAAATTTGTGTTCACCAAGTAACATCACCGAACCAACGCCACTTGCAAGATGACCAGTACCGTAGAATACCTTGGCGACCTGCGCACCCGGGCCACCCACCTGAAATCGGGCCAAAGTTTTATCACCGATGCGCCCACCGACAATGAAGGCAAGGGCGAAGCGTTCTCCCCTACTGATCTGTGCGCTACCTCCTTAGCCACCTGCATGCTCACGGTGATGGGCATCAGTGCGCGCAACCGAAATGTAGACATCAGCGGGGCAACAGCCGAGGTCACCAAGATCATGGCGGCTGATCCACGGCGCATTGCCCGCGTAGAAATTCGGCTGCTGATGCCGCCAGGCGCGTACACAGACGTCGAAAAACGGGTGCTGGACACGGCAGCGCGCACGTGTCCGGTGGCGCTTAGCTTGGGTGAGGGGGTGGAGCAGGCCATCGAATTGGTATGGCTTTGATCAGCGTTTGTTCCATTATTTGAACAACCGAAAAACGCCATATCCCCCGACGAGTGCAATCAACACAGCGGTAATAAAACCGGTCCAGTTGCCATACAAAAAATATCCAGTGGCAAACAATGCTGCATAGACGGTTAGGCAGCCAACCGCCATGCCTGCAATTTGTCTGGGCAACTTGCCTTTTGCAACCGCTTCTTCCGGTGTCAACAATCCCGCTTGCAGCCCTTTTTGAATGACTG
>JBMOHO010000027.1:0-19649 GCA_049317805.1 Saprospiraceae bacterium | reverse complement strand
GCGCGTGGTAGCGGGGCGCGGGTTCGTATTGCTTGTAGGACGGGTCGTGTTCTTCATCAACTACGACCAGTTGCAGGTTTTGAAAAGGCAGAAACAGCCCCGAGCGCGCTGTCACCATGACCGGGTGGCCAGCGGAGGCGGCGCGCCACAACTCCACCCGTTCGTTGTAGTTCACGCGGGAGTGGTACACCATGACCGCTTTGCCCAGCATCTGTTGCAGGCGCGACGTGAGGTGGGTGGTCAGGGCTATTTCGGGCATGAGGTACAGCACCTGGCCGCCGCGTTCGATGACCTGCCGAATCAACTCTACGTACACCCGCGTTTTGCCGCTGCCGGTCACCCCTTGTAACAATACGGTGTGCTTGTGTTCAAAATGGGCCGAGATGGACTGCAACGCCTCTACCTGTTGTTTGGCAAGCGGTGGCGGCGCATTGTTGGCTGAGGCACCCGAGCTTCCAAGCCGGCTTTGGTCGCTTGGTACCACTTCGAGTACGCCTTTTTTGACCAATGCGCTCAGGCCGGCGTCTGACACATTGCCTGTTTTGCGCAGCAATTCGCTTCGGCGCACCAAGGGCTGGCGGCGTTGCAGGTCGATGAATGCAAGGAGCAGATCGTGCTGGCGCTCATACCGCGCCACCGAAGCAAGGGTTTCCTTCAGGTATTCGGGGGTAGGATCAATTGATGCCGCCCATTGAACGGTGAGGACGCGTTTGGGCTTGAATTTTTCGAGCAGGTCTTCGCGCAGGGCCAGCACGCCAAGTTGCAACAGGCGTTGAATGACGGGAAAAACGGTTTTTTTATTCAGGATTTTGCGGGCATCATCGATGCTGATCTCATTTTGGAGGTGCAAGGCTTCTGCGATGAGGTATTCGTCGTTGGTCAGGCTGCTGAAGTCGTCGCCAAAAGATTTTTGATAGACCAATTTGGTCTCGCTGCTGAGCTTAAGGTGACCGGGAAGGGCGGCTTGCATCACTTCGCCAAGGGTAGCGGCATAGTAGCCTGCTATCCAGTCCCACAGTTTGAATTGCTGTGGATTCACGATGCTGAGTTCATCGAGTACGCCCAGCACAGGTTTGATGGCGTATGCCGGTTTTTCCTGGTGGATGCGCTCCACCAGCCCACTGTAGAGTTTATTTTTGCCAAAGGGCACTTCTACGCGCATGCCTGGCTGCAGTTGCCCCAGCAAATCTGACGGGAGCGCGTAGGTATAGCACCGTTTGGGAAGCGCGAGTGGCAGGATGACGTCGGCGTAATGAGACATGGGGTGAAAAAAAATCAAAGATTTGTAAAAAAACCTTAATTTTGTGGAACTGTTTTTCAGCAGCTGCGGTTCCTTAACCCGCAGGAATATTTTTAACTAAATCCCCGGCAAAGCAAAGCCGGTCATTTTTACACCAAAATTAACGCATACTTGGCATTAAAACCCTCTTCGCCTTCGCGACCCGGCGGCGGCCAAAATCGCCCAGGCGGCGGTTCCGGAAACAACAACAATCGTCCTGGCGGCGGCCCTAATCGTCCTGGCGGCGGCCCTGGCAGTGGACCCAACCGTCCTGGTGGTGGTCCCGGAAGCGGACCCAGCCGTCCTGGTGGCGGTACCAACACCGGCCCCCGCCCCCCCGGCCCTCCCGGCAGCAGGCCCCCCGGAAGTCCAGCCGGGCCTGGCGGAAGACGACCGGATCGCCGTTTCCCGCAACAGCAAGTACCCGAACACCGCATCAATGAGTTTATCCGGGTTCCGGAAGTGCGTCTGGTAGGCGATAATTTGGAAGAAATTGCAACGGCCATTGGCAAACCGGTAGAAACCGGCATATTTACGACCGTGCAACTCCGCGAGTGGGCAGAAGAAATGGGTTTAGACCTGGTGGAAATCTCCCCGAATGCCGAACCGCCCGTAGTGCGCATTACAGACTACAACAAGTTTCTGTACCAGAAAAAGAAGAAGGAAAAGGAGATGAAGGCCAATGCGGTCAAACAGCAACTCAAGGAAATTCGATTTGGTCCGGAAACGGGCGATCACGATTTTGAGTTCAAGCTCCGCCACGCCAAAACCTTTTTGGAAGAAGGCAACAAGGTGAAAGCGTACGTGCAGTTTCGCGGGCGCGCCATCATGTTTAAAGAACGGGGCGAATTGTTGTTGTTGCGTTTCCTAAAGGAACTGGAAGAGCACGGCGCCGCCGAACAGCTCCCCAAACTGGAGGGCAAACGCATGATCGTGATCATTCAGCCCAAAAAAGGGCCGGTCAAGAAAAAGGATTAGCCGCCTCATCAAACAATTTTCCTAAAAATATCAAAAAGGGATTTGGGGTTTTCCCCGAATCCCTTTACCTTTGCGCTCCGTTTATAAAAAGCATCAACTATGCCGAAGATGAAGACCCATTCCAGCGCCAAGAAGCGATTCAAGGTGACTGGTTCCGGCAAAATCAAGCACGCAAGTGCCACCATGCGCCACATGATGCGCAAAAAAACCACAAAGCAGAAGCGCCATTTGCGTGGAGGCGCTATTGTGAATGTAGCGGATCACGCACGCATTGAGCGTTTGCTGTGCATCTAAGCGTTTGTTCGGCCATCCATGCAGCCACAATCGCCAGTTAATTTTTTCTTTTTTAACGAGGACAGCGGAATAAAGTGTCTCGCGCCTGATCGTGTGATCTCGTTGTCGTACTAAAAAAAACAAACATGCCAAGAGCTACCAACAACCCGGCCAGCCGGGCCCGCCGCCGCAAAATTATGTTAGCCGCACGCGGCTACTTCGGTGCCCGCTCCAAAGTGTACACCGTTGCCAAGAATACCCTGGAAAAGGGTTGGCAGTACGCTTATCGCGACCGCAAATACAAAAAACGCCTTTATCGCCGCCTCTGGATTGCGCGTATCAATGCCGCCACGCGCCCTGAAGGGTTGAGCTACAGCCGATTTATCCACGCGCTCGCTCAAAAAGAAATCACCCTCAACCGCAAAGCATTGGCTGATTTGGCGCTGAACCACCCGGCCACGTTTAAAGCCATTGTAGACAAAGTTAAGGGATAAGCGAGCATACTTTTTGCTCATTTGGAAACCCTCCTTTCGTCCTTCATTCTTGCTAATTTGAGCAGGGATATAGGCGAAACGGAGGGTTTCTTTTTTTTGCCGTACTTTAGCCTGCACATTTTCACCAAACCTGAACAGTACACATGAAGCACTTGATTTTTACCCTTTTGTTGGGCCTGCTGACCATGGGAGTTGGCTCTGCCCAGACTTGCAGCGTTGATTCAAACATCCTGAACTACCCAGGAGCCTTGTTATCGCCCGCTACGTATTCGCCCGACAGTCCGTTTTACAACCTGAATGTGGCTTGCATCGGGCAGCCGTACAGCCAGTCCATTACGTTTAACATACCACCTACTTACCTGAATTTGCCGCTGGATTCAGTATCTATTCCCCAAACAGGCGGTGTGATGAATTTACCGGCCGGACTGACGTATAACTGCAATCCGCCCACTTGCCGTTTTCCGAAAAGCTCTTTGGGCTGTGTACTCATCTACGGAACCCCCACGCCGGCCAATACGTCTCCGGACACGCTTGACCTGACCATTACCGCCACCATTTATTCCATTTTTCCATTAACGGTCGATCTGCCCGGCGACCTGGCGGCGAATGATCACTATTACCTGATCCTCGACTGCGCCCAACTGGCGGCATTTGAATTGGGGCGCGGTTCCATTGGTACGCTGAAGGTGTCGCCCAACCCGTCGTCTGGTTTGGTGGCGTTTACCATGGATGTGTTGGAAAGCGATCGCTACCAACTTCAGGTGTTCGATGTGTTTGGCCGCCTGCAAGTGCAGGAATCGCATGATCTGGTTGCGGGTGAAAATACCACGAGCCTGGATCTTTCGTCGTTTTCTTCCGGCCAATATCAGGTGGTGCTTCTGAACGCGAAGGGCGGGGTTACGCAGCGTTTGGTGGTTCAACACTAACTTTTTTACCACTAACTTTTTACCACTAAGGCACTAAGGAACACTAAGGAACACTAAGAAAATCTTAGTGAACCTTAGTGTTCCTTAGTGCCTTAGTGGTAAATAAAGTTAGTGGTAAAAAAACTTAGTGGTGAATGTTACTCCATGCGGAGTACCTTGGCGATCACGCCTTCATCGAGGCGCAATTTGACCACATAGTTGCCTTTGGCCAAACCATTGCGTTGCAGGTTGTAATTGCTGTTGTTGATGCCTGGCAGGTCGCGCACGATGCGGCCCATAGCGTCGATCACCTGGATGTCGCGGATGGTTTTGTCGGAAGCCACGCTGATGCGCACCTGATCGGTGGCCGGGTTGGGGGCCAGGGTAGCCTGAATGGAAGCCGGCGCAAGCGGTTCTTTGGCACTCACGATGGCGTCAATACAAGGCTGGATGCCGAGGGCGTAACAAGCGCGGGGCGCAAAGAAACGGATGGTGGTATCGATGTGTGCGAGTGCTTTGGCTTTGCCGGCAGCGCCTGTGTTGCAGGTTGGGTTGCTGGGTACCACGTCTGACCATTCCCAAGGTGCGGAATCAAATGGGCTGGAACGCACAAACGGATACAAACCTGCACGAACGTCCTTCAAGCCTGCCGGGGAGCGCGCAAAAGCAGATTGTTGCTCGGCAGACAAGTCCAGCGTAAGACCGATATTGGTGAATACATCGTTGTTGTTGAAGTCGTCCTGCATTTTTTGGACTACGTAAGCACCTTGCACTTCCACGATGAGTTCGTTTGTTCCAGGCACTTTGAGGATGCCTTCTGTATACGGAGCAAACGGATCGGTGGGTACCTGATACGAAATAATGGGTACAGTAGTGCCTGGGTCTACCCAAGAGGAATCCGCCAGTGCACCACCCATGTTGACCATCAGGTCGAAATCGGAGGAGTAGCCCACGTGGTTGGGGTAGCAAAGGGTATCTAACGGGGTGCCCGGATTGGTGGTGGTAGTGCCTACGCTGGTGCCGAAAATGTTGCCGTTGACGCTTTCAATAACCATCGGTATGATGCCTGGTGCGCCGGGTGGCTGCCACAGGAACTTGCCCGGGTCGGAAGAAGCGGTCGGGATTTTGATGTATTTATCTAAGGTAGCCGCGGCATAAGACACATAACCACCGGTGCCCTGGCCCCATACGGTGATGCGGGTGGTGTCTACATTGTACGTATTGCCGCTTTGAGCTGCATCCTTGCGGAAATACCGAATGGCGGTACGCACGTCCTGCACCCCGCGGTATGCTGCGTTGATGATGGTGTAGCGGCGGATCAGCTGGTCCGAGTTTTGTGGGTCCCAGCCCAAACGGTAGTCGCAGGAAGCAACCACATAGCCCATTTTGGCCAGGCGGGTGCAAAATTCGACTGCTGCCGAATCTTTGCGGGTGCCGCCGCAGGAGCCGTTCAGGCCAGGCACGCCAGTTACCGGATTGACAAAGGGCAAAAAGTTGCCGGTGTGGAGGTACAGGATAAGCGGCCTTTCGGTTTCGGTATCGCCTTCCGGCTCATACACGTCCATTATTAAGGCTTCTGGTACGGCTTGTTGTACTTGCGCGAAGAACAGCAAGGTGGCATTTACGCCATAAACGGCGCCATCGGTCACTTTGACTTTGTCAAAAACCGGATCAATGTAGCGTGTTTGCGCGATCATGGATGCGCTCAGGAACAAACACACGAAAAGGGTTGTGAATAGTGGCTTCATTGTAAGTAGCTGGTTATGAATGAATTTTTTATTTTTTTACGAAATTGTAGGTCACGCCCAGATAAGCCATTCGGCCAATGCGGGGCCCACCATAGGTTTGAAACTGCTTGTTGTTGAATGCAGCATCCACTTTGTCGCCAAAGGAGCCGTCGGTTTCCACCAAAGGTACGATGCCAAAAAGGTTGGTAACACCCACTTTTAAGGTGGTGTGTATGCGTTCGAAAGTGACGTTCCACTGAGCGTCCACCATGTCGTAGGTTGGAATAAACCCCGTAAATTGAGGAGACCCTTCAAACAGGAATCCTTGTATCCATTTGTAGGTGATGTTGAATCCGGCGCGCTTGAGTCCGAACATGGGCATGTCGCGCCCTGAAATGCTGATGTTGAATTTGTGCTCCGGGGTGTTGAATGCCGGAATGATGGGATCTTCCTCGTTCCCCTTGGCCAATTTATTCCACGAATAATTGCCCGACAACTGGTAATAATTGGAGAAGTAATAGTTGGCACCGATGTTAAAGCCCTGGGTAGTCACCTTGCTGGTGGAGTTGGCCGACACCCGGTAGGCGCGAATGTTGGGCAGGTCGAGGAATCCGCCGGATATGGGTGCTACGATCCCGATGTTGTACCCGATAAAGTCTTTGTAAAAACTGAGGTAGTACCCTGCGTCAATGTACACCTGATCCCACCAGGTGGATCGGTAGCCCAACTCAAGCGTTTTGACTTTTTCCGGTTCGATGGGCGGCGCGTTGTAGTAGTCAAACAGGTTGTAATTGTTGGCATTCACGCCGTCAAAATACGACTCCAGGGTAATCAGGCTGTCAAAACCATTGAGGTTGCCCAGCAGGGTGGCCCTGCCGACGTTGAGGTTCAGGTACTGATCGGTAAGGGTCGGGTTTCGGATGGCCGCTGAAAAACTGAGGCGGTAAAAATCTTTGGGATTGGGATTGTACACCAGGGAAGCTGCGGGCGTGGCGATGAGGTCGAAGTTCTGGTTTTTGTCAACCCGCAAGGCTGCGCCAATGATGAGCTGATCATTCCATACTTTCTTTTCTGCGCCGGTGTACATCCCAAATTCGTAATTGGTGATGCGTTTGTAACTGGAATCGGTGGCAACGCCCTGGTCGTTGTAATTGTACTGCAGGGTGTCTGAGAAAATGGTGCCCTCAGAGTAAGGCCGGTAAATGCGTCCGCTTGCACCAACCCGCCAGTAAGAAAGTCCGCTGGGTTTGAAATCGTATTGACCCTGAATATGGTACAAGGCAGATTTATCAAAAAAACGGGTTCCTCCAGCGTCTCCGGATTTGGTGCGGGTAATCCGGTCAAACTCTTCTTCAAACCGGTCGGTGCCGGGTTCGAAAAAATCTTTGGAATCAATACCAGGCAGGATGGATTTTTGTTTGGCGAAATTGGCCGTTTGCGCATGCCAGTTGGCGAGGGAGTCCTGGTAGTTAACAAACCAGTTATTAGCAGCAGTAGAGTCAAACGTAACCTCGAAGGTTATGGGGTCAAAAATCAGTTTGGGGTAGCCCAGTTCGATCATGCGGTCGTCGTAATTGGCAATGTTTACCCAATAATTGGTGTAATCGTCGGCATATTTGGCGTCGCTTTTGGCCGATTCTTGCAAGCGCAGGGCGGTAAAATACGGGTCAAATGAGTTTCCAGCGTCTTCGTTGGTGGCATACGCCCGCAAGAAGAATCGATCTTTTTTGCGCCATTCGAGTCGGTTTTGAAAAAACAGGATGTCCCGCAGGCTGAAACGGTTGTCGCCCTGATACACGGTGGTGCCAGATCCAAAAGAAGAGGACAGGATGATTTCCTGGGAATCAAACCCCTTGGCCGGATTCAGGCGAAAATGCGCAGCAGCGTTGGCCTTGATGTTTTGGGTGTTGTAATCCACTAGGTCTTCTTCCTGGTATCCGGTACGGTGGTAGGTTTGGAGGCCGTAGAATTTAGACCAGGGGTTGTCGGCGGAGTAATCGTTTACCGATTGGTATTCATCGCCATAAATGTTTACGGCGTCAAAACGGCCCGGATTGTCGGCTTTGCTGTCGGTATTGTAAACGGGGTCGTAATTATCAGCCACCCAGTCGTACGCTTGCAAGTAAAAGAAGTTGATTTTAGTGGCCAGAAAATCGTGGCCGTCTTTGTTTTTGAACGCATCGGCCCAGCGTACGGCGCCTTCAAACAGCTCGCGTTCGCCGATTTTGCCGGCCAAAGCGATGCCTTTATGGATAAACGGGTCTTTGGTTTCCATGGAAATGACGCCGTTGAACGCATTGGGCCCGTAAAATGCCGAGCTGGCACCCTGGATAAGTTCTACACTATTGACGTCCAATTCGCTGGCTCCCAGGAAGTTGCCAAGAGAGAAATTGAGTCCCGGCGCTTGGTTGTCTACGCCGTCGATCAATTGCAGCGAGCGCACGGGGCTGGTCGAGTTGAATCCTCGGGTGTTGATGATGGTAAATCCGAGTGAGGCGGTGGTCAGGTCTACGCCTTTAAGATTGCCGAGGCCGTTGTAAAAGTTCACGGAAGCGGTTTCCTTGATGGCAATGGCGTCGAGTTTTTCGACGGTCAAGGGTGAAGCTTTTTGCTTCTCATCGATGCGCTGGCCCCTCACCACGGTTTCTGAAATCAGAAAGGCATTGGTAGATAGCCGCGCCATAATTCGCTCATCGGGGTTGGATACCACAACCTCTTGCGGGGTATACCCAGTGTAGGATATCTTGAGCGTTACGGGCAAGGCGGCCACGGTAACGGCAAACGCCCCTTCGTAGTTGGTGATGCCGCCCCCGCCGCCATTGACAACGAGAACAGCCGCGCCAATGAGTTCTTCGCCGGTTTCAGCGTCCAACACTTTACCACGTAGGGTAATATCCTGTGCACAGAGTTGAGCCGAGAGCAACAGGCAAATAAAGCACCACAGGTACTTTTGAGTCAACAGGTCGATTTTCATGTTCAGGCGACAAACGGCCGGTACTTTTCCGGACGTGCTTAGGTTTTGCAAAAAAACTGCATCGAGTGCAAAAGAAGGCAAAATTCTTAACAGAAAAAAAATATTCAACGGCATTTGCTGAAATAGGCATTATGCAGTGCAAATATGGAAGATTGCTGGTTCGAATACATCTGGTTGCCGGAGCGGGCGCTTGGGGTGGGCATTGATGCCCTGTATTCGGTTGGAATGCCCGCCATACTGAATACAGCGGTGTTGGGTCAAACTTTCGACACAAATGTAAGGTGGTTCAGCAGTCTATTAAGTATATATTTTGCAAATTTTCAGATAACTTTTTATTTAATATTCAGAATTCAACGAAATAACGATATTCGCGCCATCCAATTACCATAAAAACAATCTTGTCATGAACCATTTTTCATTGTTGCGCGTGTCCTTCGCGCTGATGATGTTTGGCATTTTATCGTGCCAAAAAACAGAAATCCACACGTTGACCAAGCCGACTACCGTGCCCGACCCTGGGGCGCTCGATGCTTTCATCATGGAGCGCCTGCAAAATACGGGTGAATTTCAGTGGAACTGGGCTTCCGACGACATGGTTTGGACGGCCGTTGCCAATGCCGATTTTGTGCTCTCTGTCGGTTTTCAACCCGCTGGCGCACAAGATGTACTGGGTCGCATCCACGAAATCAATTTATCGTCGGCCGAATGGGCCGACGCCCGCAGCAAGGTGTTGCAGATGATCCTGGCTTCCGAACAACGCCTCGACCCTGCACTCACCGCTGAAAGCCTCATCGCCTACCCGGAAGCAGTGTTGCCTGTACTCGACGTATATGTGCGCAATCCTGAAACGATCGAGTTGCTCCGCCAGTCGCCCTTGGTGCGCTACGCCGAACCTATGGGTTATGAGCCCGGCATGACCGACCGTGTTTCCGAGCGCTCCGGCTCCGGATGCGACAACAATACGCCGGAACCTGGCCTGACGACTCCAGCCGACTACGCCAACATTTCGCCGTCTACCAAACAATCCTGGAACCATTCCTACCACAACATCACGCAAGCGTGGAGCCGCAGCACTGGTGACAACGTCCGCATAATGATCATTGACACCGGGGCCAGTGATGACCAGGACAACCTCGGTTCCCAGTTCAACCAGGGCAATTCTACGGGCCGCAACATCACCAGATTGGTAACCCTGCCCCGCAAGACGCTTTTGGGCATTCCCATCGGTCCGGTCGAAACGCCGCATGACCAGTGCGGTCATGGCACATCCATGATCGGCGCTTGCGCTGCGCCGCGCGGAACCGACGGGGCCGCAACCGGCATCGCTTATAATTGCGACATCACTTCGGTGCGCGCTGCGGCAGACGTGTACCTCGACGAAAGCCGCGAAGTAAAGGGTGTTTCCGATGCATTCACCCTGGCTGGCAACACCGAAAGCGTGCGCATCATCAGCATGAGCATGGGCCGACTGACCAGCTCCTCGCAAATGAAAGATGCCATAACGTATGCGTACAATAAGGGAAAGCTCATCTTTTGCGCCGCCGGTACGTCGTTTTCCTGGACGGGCGGCTGGGTTGGTGTCATTTACCCCGCCAGCTTGTCGGAATGCGTGGCCGTTACCGGTATCAAAGACAACCTGACGAACCGCTGCAACTCCTGCCACCAGGGTTCGAAGGTGGACTTTGTACTGGTGATGGAAAAAAACAGCAATGAACGCACGGTGCTCTCGTTGGCCGACAGCGGCAACGACCCGTCTACAGTGGGTGGTTCTTCAGTGGCTACCGCCAGCACAGCAGGCATTGCGGCGCTGGTATGGGCCAAATATCCGGGCTGGAGCCGCCAGCAGGTGTTTGACCGGCTCAAGACGAGCGGCAGTTACTATCCGAACCGGAACGGCAATTTCGGTTGGGGCCGGGTGGATGCGGATGAAGCAACACAGTAATCAGACCTGACACGTTGAGGGGAATCCTCCGGTCAATATTCTGCCCGAAGGCAGAATATTGACCGGAGGATTCCCCTCAACGTGTCAGGTCAGTTAACCGCGTTTAACTTACCCGCGCCCAAAATGCGCCCCTCCGGGGTTTCCAATTGGTAAAAATAGGCACCGGATGCCAGCCCACGGGTCTGAACCGCAAAACGGTTTTGATCAAAGGGCTGCACAAGCACTTGTTTGCCCAGAACGTCGAACAACCGGAAAATGCCGCGTTGAGGTGACGCGGACTGCAGTTCGACGATGGTATAGTCCTGTGCCGGGTTTGGCCAGATGCGCACGTTCAGCAACCCTCCTGCCAGCTCATTGGAGGCGACCGGTAAATATTGCTCGCCAAAAGTATGAAGGGTTGTATTGGTGAAAACGGGCTGGTTGAAATCAAAATAAATGGCGGCATTGTTTTCAATAACTGTCCCATTGGACAAACCAGGCAGCGGATCAACGCTGAAGCGCACAAAACCGTGCGATAAAGGCTCGTTCACATTGCTGTCGGGCAGCATGATGTTGGGGAAAATGAACTGCATTTTTCGCTCTGGGAGCAGTTCGAACCGATAAGCATGGCTGGATACCCCTGGGCGAATGGTGGCGGCGTTGAACCGTGGATCCAATTGATCAAGGATCATAACAGTAAAGGCAGTGTCCGTGCCGGTGTTTTGAAAACGAATCAGGTATTCCATGCGCTGATCGCGGGGTACCCAATTGTTTTGGGTGACACCCAGGGGAAATCCTTGTTTATCATTGGGATCGAATGAGCCTATGTTCTGCACGCAATCTACATCAATCCAAATCGGGTCGTCGGCTAAAGGGAACAGGTTGATAAAGCCAAGACTGAACGACCCTGTACCGTTATTGCCACAACCCTCAACGGCTGCACTGGTCCATTGGCCGTATGGGTTATCGGGCGTTTGGCCAACTTCGATGCGCCAGGTGCTGCCGTTTGCAGGAATGGTGATGACCTGCGTTTCCCCGCTGTCGAGCTGTATGGAGCCCTGGTTGACCATCTGGATCATGATGTCTTCTACAACTATATAATCGACTGGCGATGCCATATCTGCACCCAGGTTAGTGATGGAAAATTGCACGTTTCCGTTTATGCAGAAAGCTTCCACCTGGAGTCGGGAGCCGTCCCAGCCAGACAAATAGTCACAAGGAGCATAAGGTCCAATGTCCGCTTGGGTGCAATGCGTTAAGCCTATTTCGGCGTCGCAATCCAATAAAAACCCAACTGTAAACTGGCCATGGGTATTGGGTTCCAAATCGCCAACAGGAAATATGTACTTATTCCCATTGGTGGCAGACCATGGGATAGAACTGCTTTGTATCTGGAAAAAAGAATCAAATTGTATCGACACCTCGGCGTTTTCCAGCATTGTAGTGCCCTGATTTTCATACGAAATATAGTACGTATTGGGAAAACAGCGACGAAGAAAGGGCGTACTGATGTTCACTTCAGGGTAGGCGCATACACTTTTGGTTTGCGCCAGGGATCGAATGATAATGTTGCTGGTGTCGGTCACCACGCATTGCAACACAGTATCGGTACACAACTCCAGCAGTCCATTTGGCGGGGTAATGCTGACCTGGTAATTGCCATTGGGCAATTCAAAGTGGTAAAGCCCGTCGTTGCGCGAAAGCCGGGTGTACGTGATGCCGGTTTGCATGTTTTCAGCAATGACAGGCCACCGACCCAACGACTCCTCCAGGCTGTCTGCCAGACAATCTCCGTCTTTGTCCCAGATAACCTCGCCCCAAATATTTCCATTGAAAAGTGTATTTCCGTTGCAACTAAAAGTATTTGTATTGTTTACGTCACCTACTTTCACGCCGATAAAATCCAGTCCAGATACATTACCAACTACACTGTCCAATACAATGCTGCGCGGAAAAGGCGGTGAAAACGGATTGGTCGGATCGGGAAACACATAATTGGCAGGGATAAATCGATAATTGCCACCGGGTAAATCGGTGTAAATGCCCAATATCAACTTTCGAAGCTCCACGGTATCCTGTTCATTCAACTGGCCATTGTCGTCAACGTCGGCGGCAATTTGTTCGTAGGGCGAGTCAAAAGGAGTCACTCCCGCAATATGCAACGTAATCAAAGCGAAATCATAACTACTCACACCGTTTAAAGGGTGTGCATTTGATATGGGCGTAATGGACACCCTTCCATTTACCGGTACATAGAATGAGTATGTATTGTTGTTATTTAGTTCCATGTAGAATTGAGGTTCTGTATCCGGCATTTTTACAGTTATTTTTATGGCTGTTGCTTCAGCACAGGAAATATGCCCTGAAATAAATCCTTGTGCCTGCATCGACAGGCAGCTTATCAAAAGTCCCAAGGCTGGCAAAAAACGAGTGAGGATACTTGCACTTTTCATGTCGAGTAATTTAAATTTGATATTGATGGTACAAAAGTGACAGAAAAATTCAGGCTGGAAAAAGACAAAATACTAACTTTGTCTATTCAAAAAATCAAAATATACAGTTAAAATGTTGAATATTAGTTTGTTGAGTAATTAAAAGTTTATGACCATGCAAAAAACCCGCCTGTGGATTTTGCTGCGCACGTTCAACGAGGAAGAACAGCGAGCGTTTCGGGACTTTGTGGCGTCGCCCTATTTCAACCGCCGTCCGGAAACACAGCGCCTTTTGGAAGCCTTGTTTCCAATCAAAAAAGAGGCGCCCGAGAAAGAAGCTGTTTTTCCAAAAGTGTTTCCTGGACAGCCTTATCACGACCCCCGTTTGCGGCAATCCATGAGCTTTTTGTACAAATTGGCGCTGGAATTCCTGAGCATTCAGGCCTTACGACACAATCAATCAGAAAGCGATCGGCTTTGTGTAGCAGACTTGCGCCGCCGTCGGCTGCCAGATGAGGGCCTACGCATCCTGGAAAAAACGCAATCAGCACAGGCGACACAGCCCTTGCGGAATGCCGATTATCACGATGTGCAATATAAACTTGTCTTGGAATCATATCGTATGGTTTTCGAACAACAGGCACCTGAGCATGCCCTTGGACAGTTGTTGTCTGACCAACTGGATACAGCGTTTTTGGCGCGCAAGCTCTGGCAAACCTGTTTTTTATGGTCGCACCAAACCATGTATAACACCGCCTATGATTTTGGTTTGATGCCAGACATCATGCGTTATCTGGAAACAAAAGGGCTACCCGATGCACCCGGTGTGTCTATTTATTACCATTGTTTCCGTTCGTTGAGTGCGCCCGAAAACCCCGATCATTTTCGTCAGTTCATCAAAACGTTGATGGCACACGGAGATTGTTTTCCCGACAGCGAACTGCGCGACCTCTACGTGCTGGCCGTTAATTTTTGCATCCGGCAAAACAACGCCGGCAACACAACTTACCGGCAGGAACAGTTCGATTTGTACCGCGAGGGCATGGTCAAGGGATACTTCACGTCTGACGGATACTTGCCGCACCACACGTACCTCAACGCGGTTACCACGGCATTGGTGGTGCAAGCGTACGGCTGGGCTGAGCAGTTTACCAACGAATACCGGAGTATGCTCCCGGCGGATTACCGCAAGAATCTTTGGCACTTCAACCATGCTAGGTTGGCTTATGCACGTCGACAAGGCGGTAAGGCGTTGGAACTGCTGCGCGACGTCGATTTCCGAGATGTCATGCTCCAATTGGCTACGCGCACCCTGCAACTCAAGATATTTTATGAACTGGGTGCCTTTGACCTGCTTGAATCCCATTTGCAGGCCTTTCAAGTGTTTATCCGCCGCAAAAAAGACCTGAGCTATCACCGCAATAACTACCTGAACCTGATTCGTTTGGTGCGCCGTCGGCTGGAAATTCCGCCTTTGGATCGCACAGCCCATCAATTGTGGCAGGCTCAGGTGAAACAAACGGCGGAATTAGCCGAAAGGGAGTGGCTGTTGCAAGGGTGAGGGGTGGGCAGACCTGACAGGTTGAGGGGAATCCTCTTGTCCATAACCTTCCCGAGGGAAGATTATGGACAAGAGGATTCCCCTCAACCTGTCAGGTCAGTCACCCGCGCTTCCGCACCATCGTCAAAATCGTAGCGATCGCCACCGTTTCGCCCGTTTCGTCGTACACGTCTACCAGCCATTTGACAATGCCTTTTGGTACATCCTCTTCGCTGCGTTTTTCCTGATCGATTTTTTCCTTTACGGTGAGTTTCACGCCAATGGTGGCACCGGGGTACACGGGTTTGGTAAAGCGGCACTCATCAATGCCATAATTGAGCAGGACAGGCCCTTTTTTGGCGTCTACAAACAGTCCGGCGGCTTTGCTGAGCACAAAGTAGCCGTGGGCCACTCGACCGGTGAACGGTGTGCCCTCCAGGCTGGTGGCGTCCATGTGGGCGTAAAAATTATCGCCGCTTACGTTGGCAAAATTATGGATGTCGGTTTCACTCACAGTATGCTTGGCCGTGATGAGGGTTTCGCCGACAAACAGGTCTTCAAAGTATTTTTTGAACGGGTGTACGTCCGTTTCGGTTTGCAAGGCACCTTGCTGGTACTGGCGGGTCACGTTGGTGATGTCGGTCGGGGTGCCCTGAATGGCGGTGCGCTGCATGTAGTGAAATACCCCGCGGATGCCGCCCATTTCTTCGCCGCCACCGGCGTGACCAGGCCCGCCGTGTACCAGCATGGGCATGGGCGAGCCGTGGCCAGTGCTTTCTTTAGCAGATTCGCGGTTGAGCATGAGGATACGGCCGTGCCAGGGTGCCGCTTCAAGCACATATTGCCGTTGGGTATGGCGGTCGTGCGTGCAAATGGTGCTCACCAGGGAGCCTTTGCCCATGCGTGTGATGCGGATGGCATCGTCCAGGTTTTTATACGGCATAATGGTGCTGATAGGGCCGAAACATTCCTGCTCGTGGGTAATGGTGTACTCCAGTGGCTTTTCATTGCGCAGCAGCATGGGCGGCATGAACGCACCTTTGTGTTTGTCGGCCCCCACCACTTCAAACGCGTTCAGGTTGCCGAACACCAAGGGTGTAAACTGGGTCATTTCGGCCAAACGTTCTTGTACACGCTCCATTTGCAGGCGGTTGATGAGGGCACCCATGCGCACGCCTTCTACAGAGGGGTCGCCCACGATGGTTTTGGCGAGTTCTTTGGTAAGGGCCGCCTGAACCTCGTCGAGTAATTTTTCGGGTACGACAATGCGGCGTACGGCAGTGCATTTTTGACCGGCTTTAGTCACCATCTCCCGGCGCACTTCTTTGATGAACAAGTCAAACTCCGGGGTGCCGGGTACGGCGTCTTCGCCCAGCACGGCTGCGTTGAGCGAATCGGCCTCCATGGTAAACGGCACGGCGTGTTCCAGGAGAGCCGGGTGCGACTTCAGTTTTTTGCCGGTGGCTGCGCTGCCGGTAAACGTGACGACATCTTGCGGCGTCACATGGTCAAGTATGCCCCGGCCCTCCCCACAAATGAGCTGCAAGGCACCCTCAGGCAAAATGTTCGATGCGACCATGTCGCGCACCATGGCCTCGGTGAGAAAAGACGTCTGTTCGCTCGCTTTCACGACCGCAGGCACACCGGCGAGGAGGTTGACCGCAATTTTTTCCAGCATGCCCCAAACGGGAAAATTAAAAGCGTTGATGTGCACAGCCACGCCTTGTTTGGGCACCAGGATGTGGTGGCCTATGAACGTGCCTTCTTTGGACAAACGCGCCAGATCGCCCTCTACGTAATAAGGTTCATCCGGAAAACGACGACGCAAACTGCTGTAAGCAAATAAATTGCCGATGCCGCCCTCAATATCTACCCAGGAATCCTGACGGGTAGCGCCGGTGAGGTGGCTAACAGCATAGTAACGTTCTTTGCGTTCCAGCAGGTAAAATGCAATGGCCTTGAGCATTCGTCCGCGCTCGTGAAAGGTCATGCGGCGCAAGACCGGCCCGCCGGTTTCACGGCCATAGGCCAGCACCTCGCGGTAGTCAATGCCGTTGCTGGAGGCGGTAGAAATGACCGCACCGGTGTATGCATTGTATTGCGGGACGCCGTCGCCGTCGCCGGTATACCAACGACCAAGCACGTAATTTTCAGTTTTTTGCATTGCAAATAATAAATATTAGTCATTAGAAAAAGGTACAATGTGCACACACGTAGGGGCGACCCTCGTGGTCGCCCGCCTCGTGGTCGCCCTCGTCGTGGTCGCCCTCGTCGTGGTCGCCCTCGTCGTGGTCGCCCTCGTCGTGGTCGCCCTCGCCGTGGTCGCCCTCGCCGTGGTCGCCCTCGTCGTGGTCGCCCTCGTCGTGGTCGCCCGAATTCTGGCGTACACGGTCAAAACCACAGGCCAAAAATAGCATGGAATCGACAATTCAACCCGCCAAGTATGCCTTATGGACGTCAGTACCGCATCAATGGTTGATTTTCCTGTTTTTGGTCTTTAATTTGCAGGCATAATACACCATCCTGAACCGATATCATCATTCTAATCCGGTCTGAACATGAGATATCCTGCTCTTTTATGCATTTGGCCCCTGCTCGCAACGGCCTTTCATAATCCGTTGTTTTCCGCGCATACAAAACCTGTTGGCTGTTTGCCGGCAGAAAGCGCATGCGATCGGCCTGAATTGCTACAGGCCCTGAGTACGACGGACTCTACAGCCATCCTTACCTGGTCTGATGTGGGCGACACGTATGAACTGGAAGTGATTCCAGCCACCGGCAGTTTCACGGGCATGCCTACGCACATTGTGCTCATGAGTCCGCCTTTTGTACTCGACAGCCTTGTTCCGGGAGTACAATACCGCTTTTCGGTGCGCACCATTTGCAACGACCAGAGCCGCAGCGCATGGTCGACTCCCCGGAGTTTTCGAACCGCGTTGAACAACAGCAGGCCTTGTCCGTTGGCCTGGAGCTTGTCTGATACCAGTTGCCGGCACCTGCCGGTATATGTAGACGACGCGCCCGGGTCGGCCCTGGGCACCGACGTATTGTTGTCTGAAGTCCGCATCGTCCTCGAACACCGCTGGCGTTCGGATATTCGCTTGTTTCTGGAAGCGCCCGACGGCTCGCGCATGCAGCTGGCTGGCGGGTTCAATGCAGGCGACGACCACCTGGGCAACCCGAACAGCAGCGATTGTCCTCCTTCATTTGTTTTTACAGACGCCACATACGGACAAGCGCTGCAAACGACGTCTGGCATCGACGCGCCAACAGGGTATTTCAGGCCCCTTGAACCATTGTCTTTGCTGATGAACGGGCAAAATCCCAAAGGCATTTGGCATATAGAAATATGCGACGATAAAATAGACGATACGGGGGTGTTGCGCGCCTTCGGCATGGTGTTTACGCAGGTGGGTTGCGGGCGGCCCGACAGCATTTGGGTGAACGCCCTTGTTGACGCGCAACAAGCGGTTGTGAAGTGGTCGCCGGTTTTCCCAAACAACATCATGGTGGTGGAATACGGTCCCGTCGGTTTTTTCCCAGGTTCAAACGGCGATCCGGGCATCGGCGGCGCAATACTGCCGGTAACCAATACAGATTCGGTTTTGCTTCAAAATTTAACACCCCTAACAGCGTATGAAGTGTACGTGCGAAGGCTTTGTTCGAACGGCGCCTGGAGTGCAAATGGTCAGGCAACGCCGTTTTTCACCGCCTGCACCCCCACAATAGATGAAACGGTGGACACCTTGGGGCTTTGCCCGAGTGGCTGCGCGGATCCCTGTCCACTTTCTGCAGTCTGGCAAAATGTGCCATTCGGCGACGATTTCGAATGGAAAGTGCGCACAGGGCCCGGTATTGCCTGGCCAAATGCGGGGCCGCCCGCTGCTTCGGGGGGGCAGGGCAATTATATCTATTTCCGAAACAGTTGTTCGTTCAACGGCGCCAATGGCAAAAAAGCTTTTCTGCGCAGCCGCTGTATTGATGTGGCGGCGCCAACGGATGCCGTTTGCCATTTTTCAGTGGATTTGTACATGCACACAAACATCGGGCAAATGGGCAGCCTGGCGTTTCAGGTGTCGACCAACGGCGGCAACACCTGGACTACCCTGCGCACCTGGGCTGGCAACCAGGGCAAAGGCTGGAAAACAGCGTACATCCGTTTGGATGCCTACCACGGCCAGTCTGCCTTGTTTCAATTTGTAGCCACCGGTGCATTGGGCGCTTATGGCGACATTGCGCTTGATAACGTGCGTTTCTATGGTTCCCAGTTTGTGGGTAATCCGGATTTTGTGTTTTTCCGGGACATGGATGGCGATGGATGGGGGCCTGAATCGGTGTCTATTGCAGCTTGCAGTGCCCAGGCACCTCCCGGATTTGCACAGCAGCCAGGCGACTGCAACGACAACAACCCCCTGATTTACCCTGCCGCTCCTGAACAGCGCTGCAACGGGATAGACGATAATTGCAACGGAACGGCCGACGACGCCGCGCCGCCAGCGCCTGTTTTACGGGGCGATACGGTGTGTAGGGGCGATACGGGCGTGCTATACGCCTTGCAAAAAATATCCGGTGTCCTGTATTGGTTTGATGCCGGTGGGCAAGTGTTGCATGCAGGCGATACCTTGAACATCACAGGCTTTCGCACGTCAACTTATTTTGCAAAAGATTCTATACCGGGAAAATGCGCGGGAGCAAGCAGTGCTGTGCAGCTTGTGGTGCGGCAGGCACCTTCCCTGATTGGCCCGTCTGTTTTGTCGTTGTGTTTGGGCGACAGCCTGGATTTGGCGACACAGGGTGTGCAGGACACCGCTGCTGCGCCCGGAAATGTGCAATTTTACAGCGCGTTGCCGCCGGAGCCACCTTTTTTAGTCAATCCAACCCTTTTTGCACCAACTCAAAGCGCCTCTTTTTTTGCCGTTAAAACAACACCGGAAGGCTGTAGTGACGTCTTGACGCTGCCTTTAACGGTCAATACGTTGCCTCTGGTGACCCTTAATACAGACGACACTGTCGCGCTGTGCCGTGGTGCGCAAAAAACGGTGACTGCAGCGGGCACGGGGGGCACCACACCATATACGGTGTTGTGGTCCAACGGATCAACGACCCCTTCGGTCAACTTGTCAGCC
>JBMOHO010000026.1:0-20015 GCA_049317805.1 Saprospiraceae bacterium | reverse complement strand
GCCTGAAAGAAAGAATTCATCTGCGCTGGAGGCACTTTTTTGGCTGTCGCGTAAGCCAATCCAAAGTGATATGGCAAAATAAACAACGATCAATGCCCAGTCTATTGCTATTAGCTGCATACTTTTGTCGGAATTAAATCACGCAAATGTAAATGTTCCACTCATGAAACCAAGTTTACTGATTTTAGCCGCCGGCATCGGCAGCCGCTACGGTGGCCTCAAGCAAGTAGATGGCATGGGCCCCCACGGAGAAGCCATCATGGAGTACTCTGTTTACGACGCCCTGCGCGCGGGCTTCGGCAAAATTGTCATTGTCATCCGCAAAGACATTGAGGAAGCTTTTCGCGAAAAAGTAGGTAGCCGGATTGAGGCCCATGCCGATGTGGCGTACGCATTCCAGGAAATGGATACCGCGCTTGACTGGCTGCCGCAAAAACCCCACCGTGAAAAACCCTGGGGTACAGGCCATGCTGTGCTGGCGGCCAGAGCACACCTCAAAACCCCGTTTGCCACCATCAATGCCGACGATTTTTACGGTGCCGATGCATTTGAGAAACTGGCTGCCTTTCTGCAGGCCGATTGCCGGCCGGATCAATACAGCATGGTGGCCTATCAGTTGGCCAACACCTTGTCTGAAAACGGGGCGGTATCGCGCGGGGTGTGTTCTGTGCACGCAGAGGGCTACCTGACAGGCGTGACCGAACGCACCAAAATAGAGCGCTTCCCCAACGGCATTGCTTTTGTAGACGAAGCGGGCGAGCAACACCCTTTGGCCGACCATACGCCCGTGTCCATGAACTTGTGGGGCCTGCACCACAGCGTGCTGGACGAGATAGAGGCGCAGTTCCGCGCTTTTGTGCACGAAAACTTGGATAAACCCCGCGCCGAGTTTTACATCCCCAGCGTGGTGAACACCATGATTGAGCAGGGCAAGATCAACCTGAAGGTGTTATATTCAGACAGCACCTGGTTTGGCGTGACGTACCCCGAAGACAAGGGTACTGTACAGGCGGCGCTGGCTGGCATGGGGGCATATGCAGATGGATTGTGGAGATAAAAACCACTCGCCCTGCGAGTATATTCGCAGTGCGAGTATACTTCTATTTGGTACGCCATTGGCAAAACCGGAAATACAGGCAGGTTCTTTTGTCGTCGTGTCTACATTTGCTCATCGTTGTTCGTTGTTGAACCAAATGAATGAACAAAGGGTGTTTCCTTACCACTAACAAAACCTGTCCAACCCGCGTTATGCAAAACATCTCCCGCTTTTTCTATTCAACAAAGCTGATTTCGTGCCCCCTGATCCTGCTCTTCGTTCTACTGGGGAGTTGGTCTTTATTGGCTCAAACCTTCAAAGTACAAGGCGCGCACACCCTTCAGGCTTTTCACCGAGGCAAAACAAAGCCCCTGAGCGAACTGGCACCCATGCCCGAAACGCCAAAAGCAAAACAAGATCGGAAAAAAGCCAACAAACCCGTTTTTACGCCCCCCAACTTTGTCAATTATCGCCGGCAACCCAAAGCAAATCCGGATGCCTTACCCATTGGTTTGGACCCCGTACTTCAGGACGCCATTTACCAGCACCGGGCAGCACCGGTGCTGCCAACCCTCGTATTGGAAGGCATAGACGAAGCCACGTCTGAGGTAGGCGTGCCCGACACCAACGGCGACGTGGGGCCTGATCATTACGTCCAAATCGTAAACGCTTCGTGGTTTCAGGTATTTGCCAAAGACGGTACCCCGCTCACGCCGCCAACCAGCGCAAACACCATCTGGAGCCAAATCAACAAGATGTCGTTTTCCGATCCGGTCATTGTGTTCGATGAAGCCGCAGGACGCTGGTTGTTAACCGACCTGGCTGGTTTCGACGAGGTGCTTTACGGGGTCTCTGAAACCAGCGACCCGTTGGGCGCCTGGGATCTGTATTCCTTTATCACCCCAAGCCTGCCCGATTATCCCAAATACGGTGTCTGGCCCAATGCCTATATTTTTACCATCAATGAAGGCTCGGGCGTGTATCCGGTATACGCCCTCAACCGTGCCCAAATGCTGGCTGGTGCAGCCACCATCGACGTACAGCGTATTGACATTCCGGGCATCTCTGGCGGTTTTCCGACAGCTACGCCCATGGATTGGAACGGCCCGGAAGCGCCGGCATCAGACGAATTGTTTGTGGTGCGCCTGAACGACGACGCCTGGGGCAATGGCAATACCAATGACTTGCTGGAGGTATGGACCCTGAACATTGACTGGGCCGACCCCAACAATTCTACTGCCTCGGAAACCGCATTGGTAACGGCACCTTACGACAGCGATGGCTGCTCCATCGGCGGGGCATTTGACTTTCAATGCATTGAACAGCCGGGTACCACGCAAGGCATTGACGGCATCATGACCATCATCATGAACAAGGTGGTATACCGCAATTTTGGCACCCATGAAAGCGCTGTGTTGACGTTTTCCGTAGACGCCGGCAGCGATGTAGCCGGTGTGCGCTGGATGGAGCTGCGCCGTACGGCTGGCAACGACTGGGCCGTCTATCAGGAAGGCACTTTTGCCCCAAATGACGGCATCAGCCGTTTTATCGGCAGTGTGGCCATCAATGGCAAAGGCGACATCGCCCTGGCTTATTCTCTTTCCGGCCCCAACACCTTCCCTTCCCTGCGCTATACCGGCCGGCGCGCTGGCGACCCGTTGGGCGAAATGACGGTTGATGAGTTTGAGTTTGCCACCGGAGAAGGCGTCCGCAATGGCGACCGCTACGGCGATTACGCCAACATGACCGTAGACCCAATTGACGATTCGTTCTGGTTTACCAGCGAATACGTGTTGGCAGACGGCAACTACGGCACTAAAATTGTCAATTTCTCACTCGGCAAGGACACCCTGGATATTTCACCAGTCACCCTGATCGCGCCGGTAACGGGCCCCGATTTGGGCACCCAGGAATCGGTTACGGTTCGCGTCCGAAACCTGGGCCTTGAACCCGCAAGTGGATTTTCATTGGGTTATGTGTTCAACAATGGCGCACCTATAGTGGAGTCGGCTACTATTACTACCCTGTTGCCCGATAGCGTGTATGTGCACACTTTTGCCACCAAAGTAGATATGTCGACCATCGGTGCCTACTCGTTTAAAGTATTTACGACCTTTCTGCCCGATCAAAACCCCCGGAATGACACCCTGAGACAAGAACGCCGCAAGCTGCCTCGTTACGACGCCGGCATCACTGCGGTAGAAGGCCTGGACAACGTCATTTGCGATACGGTAGCCAATGTCGGTGTGGTGTTGACCAATTTTGGCACCGAAACCCTTACTTCGGCGACCATCCGATCCAGCATAAACGGCGGGGCTTCCCAAAATACCAACTGGACAGGAAGCCTCGGTGCAGGTGCCTCCACCACGGTTAATTTGCCCATTTCCCAGTTGACAAATGGCCCCAACGACCTTGTGGTGAGCACCGAGCAGCCCAATGGATTGGCCGATCAAATTCCAGGCAACGACGCGTATGCCCGCAACTTCCAGGTTATTCTTGGCGGAACAACAGCCGTCCTGAAACTGATTTTCGACTTCTATTCGGAAGAGACCTCCTGGGTACTGAAAGACAGCGTTGGCAACATTATTTTTAGCGGCGATAATTACACCAATATGGAATATGACACCATTGTAGAGACGTGGTGTCTTACGCCTGGCGCATGCTATACCTTCAGTATTTTTGATTCATATGGTGACGGGGTAAAGGATTTTTTTATGGGAAAAGACGGCAGTTACAGTATTTCTGACCAAAATGGGAATGTACTGGCGTCGATATTGAATGCTAATTTTGGCTTTCAGGAAGATAATGCGTTTTGCACTGGTGTCAACTGCAATGTTGGAATTGACGTGAATGTGACGCCCGAAAGCGGCGTGAACAAGTCAGACGGTGCCATTTTTATCTCTATATCGACCGGCGCCTCTCCATTTAGTTACAGCATAAATAATGGTACGACTTATCAGTTGTTTCCCCTCTTCACCGGACTACCCGGCGGCGTGTATCCGGTGGCTGTTAAAGACGTAAATGGGTGCATTACTTATACCCAGGTAACAGTAGAAACCATTGTGGCGTCTTCGGAGCCGACCCCGTCAACTCTGGTGACCGTGTTCCCCAATCCAACGGAAAACGACGCTTTCCGGTTGACCGTGGGTAACCCGAACAACTATAGCGGACCGCTTGAAGTGCAGGTGGTAGATGTAAACGGGCAGACGGTGTTGTATCAAAACCTGCCTTTGGTCGACGACGCCTTCACCGGACTCCTGTCGCTGCGGGCTTACCCCGCCGGGGTCTATTTTGTGCGCATCAAACAAAAACAAATGAACCACATGGTGAAAGTGGTTAAATTGTAATTGATTTTGAGAACACCCGTGGCAACCGCTGTAGGGTTGCCGCGGGTGTAATTGATATATGTTATGCAACTATACCTGCTCGCGTTTTCGTCGATGATGTTGATCCTGGCGGCACCTTGCCAGCGCCAGTCGACACCCGAAGTGGCTAAACAGCCGCTGCATCAAAACTGTGCACTGAAACCGCAGGCAGGGCCGTGTCGCATGGCCATCAAGCGGTATTACTACGACCCGGAAACAAAGACCTGCAAGGAGTTTTTGTACGGGGGGTGTCAGGGCGTGGTGCCATTTGAGACCTTGGAGTCGTGTCGGAAGGGGTGTGGGTGTGAGTGAGGGTTGGTACGCCTTGGTAGCACCAATATGCTTTTCGAAATATGGACAAGCTTACAGCAATTCAAAGTCTGCCCGCCCAACCACCACGCCATTTAACAACACCTCCAGCACATGCGCACCGGGGTAATGTCTTCGGGTGGTCAGGTCTCGAAACGATTGCCGGCGATTAACGGTAAGTGTTTCGCCTGGCGACAACAGGACTTCACGAAGGTGAAACGTTTTACCGGAGGTTTTGCCGCTGGCTTTGCGGTAATGGATGCGGTATTCGAGCCGGAGGGTTTCTGCTTCAGCACCCTGATTGTGTACAGCAATTTCAAACGGCAGGTCTTCGCCGGCAAGCACCTGTTTGCCGACCTGAAGCGCTCGCAGCACAATGTGGTTTTGGGCGGCATTAAACCCAAACAGGGCAAGCGCTGCGGGATGTCCTTGCTTGAGGAGGCCGCGGCAGGCATGCCGCACCACCCAGTCTGTATCGATATGTTGGCCCAACCAACGGCGCGCGGTGTCGAGTACCATCGCCGGATGGTCTTTGCTGATGTCATTGAGGCAATTGGCAACCGAGCGGCGTACGGTTTCTGCCGGGTCTTGTTTCAGGTGTTCAAGTATGGGTAATATTGGAGAGGGATCCTTTTTTAGCGCAGGCAGACCCATGCCCCAGGGCAATCGGGGACGGAAGCCTTCCGAGCTCAGGCGGCGCACCATGGCACTGGAATGTAATGACCAA
This sequence comes from Saprospiraceae bacterium, assembly GCA_049317805.1. GTDB lineage: Bacteria > Bacteroidota > Bacteroidia > Chitinophagales > Saprospiraceae > M3007. The sequence continues at coordinate 14,578 of JBMOHO010000026.1, read as the reverse complement.
TCATGCATGCGTGGGTACGCAAGTGTTTGGTGGTGCAACAAAAATGGGCGTATGGCATATTCGGCGGTAGTCCATTGGGTGATGGTTTCCAATGCGCCCAAAGAGACCTCCGGGTTTGAAAGGCCAAATTGCGCCACAAAGTCTGCCCAAAACCCGTATTCAAACGTGAGTTTTTCGCCATGTGTTTGCACAAGGTGTTGCACCGTATGGGCAATCACAGCTTGTGCTTCGAGGTATTCGGGGGGCAGTACAAGGCGCAACATCGACGCGATATGGCGCAGGCGCTCCTTTAGTGCCCGGTCCTCCCAGGCGGAGTCGAACACGAGTTGATCAAACCGATCGGAGTCGAATGGGGGCCAGGTATGCTGCATGGCGCTTGCGGCGTGTTCCAGAAGCGGACGGTTAATGATGTTTTTGAGTGGTTCGGTCATGGTGCAAATATCAAATGTGATTTGTAAAAAATTGTGTAATTTCGCCCCTATGGAGATTAGCGAGGTATTTTATCCTGAAAACAGGATGATTTGGCGCGCATGGCTGGAGGCACATCATCAAACGGCAAAGGAAATTTGGGTGCGCACGCCCCACCTGAAGTCCGGGTTGCCCCGTTTGGTGTACGATGATGCCGTGGAGGAGGCATTGTGTTGGGGTTGGATAGACGGTATTGCGAAGAAATACGACGAGGTCAGTTCGGTGCAGCGGTATACCCCACGGCGTGCAAAAAGTTTTTTATCAGAGTTGAACCGGCAACGCATGTTCAAAATGTTGCGTGCAGGTTTGATGACGCCAGCCGGTTTAGCAGCAGTGGGAGATCAGTTAGGCAGCGAAAACGACCCTTTGTTGATCTCCTCAGATGTGTTGCAACTGTTAACGGCCGATCCTGAAGTCTGGAATACCTTTCAACGTTTCCCCCTGAATTATCAAAAACTGCGCATCGGCTTCGTGATGGAATGCCGAAAGTCCAACCTGGCAGAGTCAGACAAGCGCCTGGCGTATCTGATCAAAATGACCGCTGCCGGCAAGCAGTTTGGGACAATGGTGGATTGATTTTCCCTGTTTTTGCAAAACATAATGCTTAATCCATTGACCGAAAGCTATTTAACAATGTTTTGCTAATATTTTCAATTTTTTTATTTGCTTTTTCCAATATTCCGATTGGTCGTAATCTTGTTGTTTTTTTAATCCGCTTCTCTGAACGAAGAACGAACCCTTACTTGTTTACGCTATGAAGATTAACTACCTTTTGATCGCCGGAATGCTTGCATTTCAGGCTACCGCTTTGTTTTCACAGCCCATTTGCCCGCCAGTTGGCTTTCCGGATCCGGGCAACTCCTGTCCGGATGCACCTATTTTGTGTGAAAACCTGGACGGGTATTGTTCTGAGATCAACAACAACAACATGACCCAGAATTTTCCGGGGTGCCCCAACAATGTGCTTAACAACGACGAGTGGTTTGCCTTTTATGCCGGAACGACGGAGATTGTGATTCAGGTAACGCCAAGCAACTGCTCTCCGGGTCAAAACATGGGCCTTCAAGGCGCTATTTATTCAGGTTGCCCGCCGGGCGTACCCATTATGGATCGCCAATGCGCCTGCACCACGCAGCCGTTCATCCTGGAATCGATAAACTATGTCATCGGCCAAATCTACTGGTTTGTGCTCGACGGCTGCGCGGGCAATGTTTGTGATTACTCGATAGACGTACTGGAAGGTTCTACCGTCGGCATGCCGCCCAATGATCCTGGGGCTATAACGGCGCCCTCGGTGGTGTGTACCAACACCAGTTCGCAAGTGTCCATCGCGCCGGTAGTGGGCGCTACCCAGTACAACTTTACGCTGAATCCAACAGGTTTCGGAACCATTTCCAACTCCAACAACGACAACGTGGCCACAGTAAACTGGGGGGCAAACGCTGGCATAGTAGAACTGTGTGTGGAAGTGGAAAATGCATGCTTCGCCAACACCGATACCGTTTGCAAAACCATAGAAATAGAACCCCGGCCCACAGCAGCCATCAGTGGCAGCGGTATTTTGTGCTTTGGCTCAAATGATCCGGTAGACCTGACGATAAACTTTACCGGTGATGCACCCTGGACGTTTGTATACACCCGAAATGGTGTCGCCCAGCCTCCCATTACCACCAGCAACAACCCTTACATCCTGATGGTAACGCAGGCGGGTACGTATGCACTGCAAAGCATTACCGGCGGTGGAGCCAATTGTGTAGGTACCGTCTCGGGCTCCTCCAGCGTTACCTTAACCAATATGAACATTACCGCTGCCGTGACCGATGCCATTTGCGGACAAAGCAACGGCGCCATCAACCTGAGCGTCAGCAATGGCAACTCTCCCTACACTTTCCTGTGGTCCAATATGGCCACCACCGAAGACCTTACCGGGCTGCTCCCCGGTACCTATACCGTCACCGTAACCGACGAAGACGGTTGTACCGAGGCGCTGAATGTTGTGGTCAATGACGACGACATGCCGTTTAACATCACAGGGACAACTACACCCAACACCACCTGTGTTCCAGGAGGAAACGGAGACATCAACGTCACGGTAACGCCTGCAGGAAACTACACCTACAACTGGTCTAACAACGAAACTACACAAGACCTGACGGATGTGGAAGCGGGTCCCTACACAGTAACGGTGACCTTTGGCGTAAACTGTACCAAGACGGCGACTTTTACCATCAACAACCAACCCGTCGAACCGCAGATAAACGCCACCGTGGTGGGTACCACTTGCGAATTGTCTAACGGCAGCATCACGCTCAGCGTCACCGGAGGGGTAACGCCGTACACCTATCTGTGGGACAACAACGAGACCACCCAAAACCTCACGAACATACCAGAAGGAACCTACTCCGTGACGGTAACTGGCGCCAACGATTGCACCGATACCCAAACCATCAACGTTGGTAACGTAAATCCGCCCATCAACGTCACAGGCGTGGTCACGCCAAATACCACATGCCTGCCCGCAGGCAACGGCGGCATCAACATTACGGTTGCGCCAGCGGGCACCTACACCTACGAGTGGTCAAACATGGCCACCACACAAGACATCAGCAATGTGCCGCCCGGTACGTATTCCGTTACCGTTACCGGCCAGGGCGCTTGTAGCCAAACCGCCGAATTCACCATACCCGACCAGCCCAACGAGCCCCAGGTAAATGCCACCATTGTGAACACTACTTGCGATTTGACCAATGGCAGCATCACCATCAGCGTCAGTGGCGGTGTAACGCCATACACATACGCATGGGACAACAACGCCGTGACGCCCAACCTAAACAACATTCTGGCCGGTTCGTACACCGTGACGGTTACCGGCGGCAACGGGTGCTCCACCACGCAAACGTTTACGGTTTCGAACAACAATCCGCCGTTCAACATCAACGCCAACATTGTAGCCAATACCACTTGTTTGCCTCCGGGCAACGGAAGCATTTCCCTGACCGTCACACCGGCAGGCAGCTACACCTTTATATGGTCTACCAACGCCACCACGTCCAGCATTACCAACCAGCCAGCCGGATCGTATTCCGTGACGGTCAGCGCGGGCGGTACCTGCACCAATGAGGCTACATTTGACATTCCGGACAATCCCAACGAGCCGGACATTACGTTTGACATCACGGAGTCGACTTGCGAACTGGCCAACGGCAGCATCAATATTTCCGTCAGCGGCGGCGTTACACCGTACACCTACTTGTGGTCTAACAATGCCACTACGCAAGACTTGAACAATCTGCTTGCCGGCTCGTACTCGCTGACCGTCACAGGTGCCAACGGTTGCAGCAGCGCCATCAGCCTGGATGTGGCCAACAACAACCCGCCCTTCAACGTCAACGCCAACATCACGCCCAATACCAACTGCTTGGCTACCGGCAACGGCAGCATCAGCCTGACCATGCAGCCACCCGGCGCTTACACCTTTGTATGGGATCATGGCCCCACCACCCAAAATGTAACCGGACTTACGCCTGGCAATTATTTTGTGACCGTGAGTGCGGGCGGAGCCTGCACACAGGCGCTCGGGTTTTTTGTGGATGATGAACCGTTTATTCCACAGTTGACGTTTACGGCCATAGACCCCAATTGCGGGTTGAGCAATGGCAGCATCAACCTGAGCGTAACGGGTGCCATTGCGCCATACACGTATTTTTGGTCGCCGGGCGGTCAAACGACGCAAGACATCAACAACCTGCCCCCCGATATCTATACCGTGGTGGTCACCAGTGCCAATGGCTGCACCAATGAAATCAGCACACAGCTCAACAACCAGACCGTTGACATTACCGTCATCAGCGACGTGAACAACCGCACCTCCTGCCTGACCAACAACGGCAGCATCATGCTCACGGTGACCCCGGCAAACGCCACTTTCTTGTGGTCCAACAACGCCACCACCAAAAACCTGACCAACCTGGCCATTGGAACCTACACGGTGACGGTGAGCGCGGGGGGCAACTGCACGGCGGTAGAAACATTTACCATCGAAGATGAACGCGAATACCCGCTGCTGTCCACGGTACCTACCGCAGCCACCTGTGGTTTCAGCAACGGATCCATTGATCTGGAAGTGTTCGCCGGCGTGCCACCTTTCACCTACAAATGGTCCAACAATGCTACACAGGAAGACCTGAACAATGTGCCGGCCGGAAACTACATTGTCACCGTAACCACCAGTTTGGGATGCACGGCCACGGAATTTGTCGTGGTGGACAATGAGCTCATTCCAATAAACATTTCCGGATTTGTAGCGGACAACAATTCCTGCGGCACGCCCAAAAATGGTTTCATCGACATCGACATTGATCCGCCGGGTGTGTACACGTACAAATGGTCCAACTTGTCCACCGCTCAGGACATAGGAAACCTCGCAGCCGGTTTTTATACCGTAACCGTTACGCAAGGAACTTGTGTGGCCACGGCTACTTTTGAAGTGGGCGAACAGTTGATTTTGCCCAATGCCAATACGGCGGTCATTCCTGCTGTGTGCGGACAATCCAATGGTGGCGTCACCCTCAGCGTCAATGGCGGCTCCTCGCCCTATACGTTTAAATGGTCGACCATGGCCACCACCCAGAACCTGAACAATGTGCCGCCCGGTACGTATACGGTGACGGTTACTGATTTTTACAATTGCACCACCACGGCTACCGCTACGGTTCCGAACAGCACCATTACGCCCAACATTACGGCGGTGCCTACGGCCAACACCTCCTGCGCAGCGCCCAACGGCGCATTGAACATTACTGTAACGCCCACAGGACCGGTTTACACGTACGCCTGGTCGAACATGACCACCCAGGAAGACCCCGTCAACCTGGCACCTGGCGTTTACACTGTTACGGTAAACGCCGGTTTGGGATGCACCTCGTCGGCTACCTTCAGCGTGGGCAACAACACCATTGATCCGGTTATTGATGCGGTTATCATTCCGTCTATTTGCGGACAAAGCGACGGCGGCATCAACCTGAGCATCAGCAGCGGCCTGACTCCTTACACGTTCGCGTGGTCTAACATGGCCACCAGTGAAGATTTGAGCAACATCCTGGCCGGCAACTATACGGTTACCGTCACAGACGCCAATGGTTGCAAGGCGGATTCGCTGTTCAACGTGCCCAACAACAGTTCAACGTTTGCCATTACAGGGGTAGCCACCCCGCTCACCAGTTGTACGGTATTCAATGGTGCCATAGACCTCACCGTGACACCTGCCGGACCGTACACTTATTTATGGTCGAATATGGCCACATCGCAGGACTTGAACAACCTCACGCCGGGGTCGTACAGCGTGACAGTGGTGGAAACAGGTACCTGTGAAGCGTCTGCAACATTTATTGTAGCGGATAACCGCACCTACCCATCGGGCAACACCAACGTGACGCCTGAAGTGTGCGGCCTGTTCAACGGCAGCGTCAACCTGACCGTCGCCGGCGGTACTACGCCGTACAATTTCTCCTGGAGCAACCTGGCCGTCACCGAAGACCTTTTAGGCGTGGATACCGGTGCATATACGGTCACCATCACCGGCGCAAACGGCTGTACGGCAGAGGCTACAGCTGTTGTGCCAGAAAGTACGATCGCGTTCTCGTTGTCTGGAAACACTACACCCAATACGTCGTGCATCACCACCAACGGGAGCGTAAACCTGACTGTGAGCCCTGCGGGCACATACGATTTTACCTGGTCAAACATGGCGACTACGGAAGACATCAGCGCTGTGCTCGGCGGTTCGTATACGGTAACGGTGAGTGCCGGGGGTACCTGTACCAATACGGCCACGTTTACCGTAGGCAGCACCACGCCTTCGCCGCTGATCACGGAAGCCATTACTCCGGCTTTATGCGGGCAAAGCAGCGGTGCCATCAACCTCACGGTCAGCAGCGGCGCAAGCCCATACGGGTTCAGTTGGTCGAATGCCGCCACATCGGAAGACCTCAATAACCTGCCATCAGGCAACTACTCCGTCCTGGTTACCGGTGCAAACGGGTGCAGTTCTACCGCCGCATTTGTGGTGCCGGAGAATGCCATCACCCCGGACATTACCGCCATTGTAACGGCAAATACTTCTTGTGTGGCACCCAACGGGTCGGTCAACATCAGTGTGACCCCGACAAACCTGAATTACACCTTCACCTGGCTGGGCGGCCAAACTGCGCCGAGTCTCAACAATTTGCCGGCAGGCACATACATTGTCAGCGTAAACGGTGGTGGGGCCTGCATCAACGCCGACACGTTTGTAGTGGACAACAATACCCCTTCGCCTCAAATCACGGGCGTGCCGTCGGCTGCCACTTGTGGTCAGAGCAGCGGCAGCGTGAACCTGAGCGCTACCGGCGGGGTAATGCCTTATTTCTACAACTGGTCGAACCTGACGTTCAACGAAGACCTGAGCGGCGTCGTGTCTGGTAATTATAACGTAAGCGTAACCGACTTCAACGGATGCAGCACAACAGCAACGTACACTGTACCTGAAATTACCATCATTCCGGTGCTCGACGCCGTGCTGACGGCAAACACCTCCTGCGTGACGCCCAACGGCGCCATTGACCTGAGCGTGACGCCAACGACCCTTAGCTACACCTACAACTGGTCGAGCAACCAAACCACGCCAGACATCAGCATTTTGCCTTCCGGTGATTACACCGTGACGGTCAATGGCGGCGGCGCCTGCATTGCCGTGGGTACTTACAACGTCCCCAACAGTGGCAACTTGCCCGTGATCAGCGGTCAACAAACAAATATCCTTTGTTTTGGAGGCTTTACGGGCGCTGTTAGCCAAACAATTACCGGTGGCACGCCGCCGCTCACCATTGTGTGGTCGCCGGCTATACCCGGCAACCCTGAAGACCTGAGTGGCATTGCAGCCGGAACATACAGCGTCACCGTAACCGACCCCTTGGGATGCTCGGCTTCCAAGACCTACAACATTACCCAGCCAGCTACTCCGGTCGACCTCAACTGCGTCCAAACCGCCACCGTCAGCATTCCCGGTGCCATCGACGGGGTGGCTACCCTCACCATTGGCGGCGGTACGCCCCCATATCTGGTGGTGTGGAATCCCGGGGGCCAGCAAACAGGCGTACCTGCCGGCAACCTGGTGTTGAACAACCTGGCTGAAGGATTCTATGCCGCCTCCATTACCGATGCCAACGGCTGTAGCACCAACTGTGGTTTTGCCATTTCGCAGGAAATATGCGAAACGATGGTGGGCGACATGTCCAATACCCTGCTCAGCTTGTGTGGAACGGGTTGTTTGTCGGCCAACTACGACGTACTCGGCCAGTTTTTGGATCCGGACGACGTGTTGCAGTTCATCCTGCATGAAGGCAGCACCAACATCATTGTCAACGAAATAGCGCGCAACAACAAACCCGAGTTCTGCTTCAATCCGGCCACCATGCAATACGACCAAACGTATTACATCTCGGCTGTGGCGGGCGACAACAACGGCAGCGGCGGCGTGTTGCTCACCGATTACTGCACGGCCATTGCACCGGGTACGCCCATTGTTTTCCGGGAAATTCCTGTGGCATCCATTGTACCTCCGGCAAACCTCAACTGCGTGACCGATCAGGTTGACCTTGCAGGAAGCGCCAGCTTGAATGGTGCAACGTACTCCTGGAGTACCGGAAACGGCAATATCCTGGGCGATCCCAACCAGCCTCTGGTCAGTGTGGATGCTGCCGGTATTTATACTTTGGTAGTAAATGTGAACGGATGCACCGGCACAGCAGTGACACCGGTGGCCGACATCAACGCTCAACCCGTCGCGTCGGTGCAAGCCAGTCCGGACGATATTCTCGATTGCATCATCAACCAAATCGTGTTGGCGGGTACCATTGAGGGTTCATTAGACGTGAACGCCATTTGGCTCAGTGGCGGCTCGGTGTTTGCCAACGGCACAATTGTGCAGATTGATCAACCGGGAATCTATGAATTTGTGATTTTGGACACGCTTTCCTTGTGTACCGACACGGCCTCTATCATCATTGACGAAGACCTGGCATATCCGCCGCTGTTCATCAACCCGGCCGACATCCTGTCGTGTACCAACCCCAGCATAACCTTGAGTGGCGGGTCATCTCTGCCAGGGATCAACTTCACCTGGTCGTTTTTGAACGGAACGGATACCGTGGTGGTGGGCGCAGGCACATCTGTGGTGGTGTCAACACCCGGAAATTACATCCTGACAGGTGTAGACCCCACAAACAGTTGTACCAACAGCAATGCAGTGGCAGTGGCAGCCGTTTTTGACGCCCCGGTAGCCGACGCAGGTCAGGGATTTTCCATTGATTGTTACGGTGAATCGGCTGTGCTGGATGGCAGCGCATCGACTGGCGACCCAGATATGGTGTTTAACTGGACTACAACCGGCGGAACAGTGCAGTCTGGAAGCAATACACCTACGCCAACCATCAGCCAACCAGGCACGTATACGTTGATTGTGACCAACCCGGGCAACGGCTGTACAGACATTGACCAGGTGTACATAGCGCCGGAAGAACCCATGGCCGAGCTGCGGGAAGTGCAACCGCCTTGTGAAGGCGACCGTGGCGCCATTGTGATTGACACGGTATTGGGTGGCAAACCGCCGCTCAGTTACTCCATAAACGGAGGCGTCACGTTTACCCAATCCAATGTATTCAACAACCTGCTGCCAGGCGATTACACCGTGATTGTAGAAGACGCGCTGGGCTGTACGACATCTGTGGACGCGACCCTTGTAGCAGCGTTGCCTTTCCTGATTTCGGTTGACCCCGAAGCCTACCTGAGCATTGGCGACAGCTACCAGATATTCACCACAGTAAGCCCTTCGGCCAGCCAAGTCGCAGAAGTGCAATGGACGCCAGGTGTTTATCTGGATTGCGACACCTGCCTGAATCCGATTGCGACGCCGCCACGGACACAGCGCTACCGCGTGCAGGTGATCAGCGAAGCTGGTTGCAGGGCGGAATCGGGCTTGTTGCTTATTGTGGACCGCCGTATTGATGTGTACGTGCCCAATGTGTTTACCCCCGACGGAGACGGCAACAACGACTGGTTTACCATTTATGCCAATCCGAAGCACGTGTTGAATATCCAGACCCTGCAAGTGTATGATCGCTGGGGCTCCAAAGTGTTTGAGCGCAGCGACTTTTTGCCCAACCTTGATAATTTAGGTTGGGACGGCATGCACCGCGGTACTGCGGAGAATCCGGCGGTATTTGTTTGGTATGCCGAGTTGGAGCTTGCCGACGGCACAGTAGAAGTGTTTAAAGGAGATGTGACATTGACGCGATAAACGGGCGTTAGGGATAAAATATTTAGGCCGCTAAGACACCAAAGGGGTGTCTTGCGGCCTAAATATTGGTTAGATGGGGGTGCGGCAGGTGTTTTGAATGAAAACCGGTAATTTGAGGTTATACAGGTTTTTTGGGGTTATACAGGGGCTTGGTGGTTATACAGGCTTTCTGAACGCATACAGGTTTTTTGGGGCTATGTAGTCCCTGAACCGTTGGCGCATCAACTACGGTACAAAGTTCCGTATACTTTTCAAGCTGCGCTATCACCATTTTCTGGGATAAAACGACAAATGATTTAAACAATTTGTTCTTTAATGGCTTTGGCCACGGCTTCGGTGGCGCAGTTGACGTGCAGTTTCTGGTAAATATTTTTCAAATGGGAGGCTACCGTGTCCATCACGATCCCCAATTTATCAGAAATGGCTTTGTAGGTGAATCCTTCGGTGAGCAGTTGGAGCACCTCTTTTTCCCGAGGTGTCAAATTGTATTCATTGGACAATCGGTGAAACGTAGCCAGCACCATGCTGGCGATTCCGGGCGACATGGGTGCGCCGCCAGCGTGTATGTCCCTGAGCGCTTCGAGTAGTTTTGCCGGTTGCGTTTTTTTGAGCAGGTACCCGTCGGCACCCGCTTTCAGGCAGGTAAACAAGCGTTCGCTGTCCTCAAAAACCGTGTGCATCAACACTTTAACTTTAGGGTATCTGGATTTGATGATCTCCACGCCTTGTATGCCATTGACCTCCGGCATGTCAATGTCCATGAGCACCACTTCAGGTTTCAGAGCCGTCACTTCTGCGGCTACATGTGCGCAATTTTGGAATGCACCGACCACATCGAAACCGGGCGTCCCGTTGATTAACAAGACGAGTGATTGGCGGAGCTTATCATCGTCTTCATAAATTAAAATGTTCATGGGTTGTGTTTTTAGGTCTATGGGAAAAACCATAAAGTTAATGGCAAAGTGTTTAATTAATCAATCACCCTTTTCTGTGACGGGTAACATCACTTGTATGTACGTGCCCTTTCCGGGATTGGATTCTATGGTAAAAGCGGCGTTCAATTTACGGGCGCGTTCGGCCATGGTTTTCAATCCGTTTCCTTTATCCATGCTTTCTTCCACGTTGAACCCCACGCCATTGTCTGAAACCGCCAGGAAAAGGACGCCCTGTTGGCATTCCACAACGATGGACGCCTGTGTACATTGGGCGTATTTGGCCAGGTTATTCACGGCTTCTTTGAAGAGCAGGTAAAATTGACGTCTTTTTTCGAGGCCAAGCCGCAGGCCCTGCATGTTTTGAGGGAATTGGATGGCGCCGTTGATGTCTTTTGCCTCAAACACTTCAGAGGCAAAACGGCGCATGCGGGCCAACACCCGATCGAGGGAGTCATTGATGGGGTTGATGCTCCAGATGATGTCGTCGATGGCTTCGGAACTGCTGGCGACCTCTTCATCAACGCGATTGAGCAAGGTGGCCGTCTCGCCATTGCCGCCCAAATGTTGCCGGATGAGGGTAACCAGGATGCCGATATTGCTCATGGAAGCGCCAATGTCGTCGTGTAAATCTGCTGAAATCTGGTTGCGGAGTTCCACCTCCCTGATTTGTTGTTTGTAGTAGTAGCGGACACCGAAGACCAGAAGGGTGCTCAAAAGCAGTATAATGGACAGAGAAAACCACCAGCGTTCTTGCAGCTTTTTAAGCACCGTTATTTTCAGGGATATCGGGTCTGACTCCACGCCTTGCATATTTACCCCAACAACATTGAGCGTGTACTCGCCTGCCGGCAAATTGGGATACCGGATGCGCTCGCCAACCGGGGCGGTCACCCAATTTTGTTCATAATTGGCCATTTGGTAGCGGAAACTGTCGGCGCCCGGACTACCATAGTCCATCACAGCGATGTCAAACGAAATGGTGCGTTCGTTTGATTTGAGCATAATCTGGCGCACCTGTGCGATGTTGGTAGAACTGTCGACTACGCAAATCGGTTTTCGATTCCGGTCGTTTACCAACAAATTGACCAAGGCCACCCGGGGTTTTCTTGGGCTGGGTCTTAATGTGTACGGGTTAAAACCGTTGATGCCATATTGGTTGCCGAGCCAGAATTGGTCCGGTGCGGTGGCTACAAATGCATGTTGTGAAAATACCATACCCAAAAGGCCATCCGACTGATCGTAGCTAACTGAATGCTTTTTTTTAGGGTCGTAACAAACCAGTGTCTTGTCTGTGGTTAACCAAAGCCGCCCTGTAGAGTCCCCCAGAATAGCATACACAGAAGACAACGAGATGCCGTCTTTTTGATCCAGCGGCTGTATTTCAAATGTTTTGGTATCGATTAAGGACAATCCTGCATTGCTGCCTATCCAGACTTTATGTTCTCCTTGCGCCTGGTAAAATGCAAAAACCTCAGACTTATAAGGAATAATTTTAATCACTTCAAAGTCATTACGGGGTGATACAACCCACAAATCTTTGAGGTCTTCGGAGGCGTATACAAGCCCTTGCTGATCCTCAAAAAAGTTTGTGAAATTGAGGGTAGAGTCTATTTGCGCCGCAAAATTTGATGTGGATAACGGTTTGGGGATCAAATGCGAGCCGTCCCATGTCCATAGTCCGCTTTTCGCTTTGGAAAAAAGCACACGGCCGTCGGCCAGTTCCTTGCCGTATAAGAAATAGCCGCCAGCTATCTTACTGAAATCCAAAGATCCATTGACGGCTTTGTATAACCCATCAAAACAAAGCGCCCATTTATTCCCTTTTGAATCAATAAAAAAATAAAATACTTCATCGCGAATGCCTTTCCATTGCTGGCGTTGCAACTTGACCTTGTTGTTTAAAGCCACGGGCATGGTGGTGGCAAACAAGTTATCTTGCTTATTCACGCACCAAAGCTGGTCTCTTCGATCTGTTGAAAGGATAATGGCCTGAAACTTGGGGTCTGCACCTGTTGGCATGATCTGATCGAACTTCACCTTATCGGATTGACAGACATACAGCCCCAAATTGAAAATGGAAAGCCAAATTGCACCGTCCGGGTCAATATAAAGTTGGCTTTTCAGCCCCTCGTAACTTCCTTGTTGGATGTTCAATAGGTGTATGTTGCCCGCAGGTGCGCCCGTCAATTGGTTGAATACCTGTAGTTTTCCATCAATGCCCATGGCCAACACGAATTGATCGCCCCACAACGCCACGTTGAAATATCCATGTTTGCTGCTGCCGGGCAACGGGGTGAGTTTTCCGTTTGCAGGGTTAAATCGGAAAAGCCCGGTCGAAGCAGCAATCCATACCAAGGTATCGCTTTGTGCTGCTAATCTATTGGGATAAATGGTTATTGTTCGAGCTTCATCCCCGGATAATAAATTGCGCGTCGCTATGAGTTCATTTTGCTGATTGTATTGATAATAACGGAGGCCCGGATTGGAATAATCGAAGCCAAATACACCAGTTAGTTTGCCCTTACTATTGTATAATGGCATCATACGGAGCACGTCTTTTACCTCGTGTTGAGCGGTAAAACGGCCGGTCTTTTTGTCGTAATAGTAAAGTGTTTTTTGATCAACCAACAACGCGAGCCCTCTTTCCGGGTCTTCAAACGGAATGTAAAAACCGTTTTCACCCAACCCGGAAGGCAGGGAGATGCGCTTAAAGTGGTCGTATTTCCGGATATAACAGCACAACGCGGAATAGGTGCTGAACCAAATATTGCCCTCGGCGTCTTCAAAGAACGAGCTTTGAATAATGTCGTCCGGAAGTGATGTATCGTCACCGTCTATGTGTTTGTATACATCTACCTTGTTGCCGTTGTACCGTGCCAATCCGCGAGTGGTGCTGATCCAGACGAAGCCCCTGGAGTCTTTAAACACCCACTCATTGTTCAAGTCGGGTAACCCGTCAGACCGATTGATCTGGTTAAAATACAGAAATTTTGGTTGGGCAACAAGGGTATCCGCCGACCAAAATAAGGTGATCAATATTAAACAATAAACCAAATGATTAAGAGCGGTCAATATCGCTTTACGATGGAATACCACTACCTCTGGTTTTGCAATACGTGGGGCAGGGCAGCGCCATATAGTTGCCGGGCGCGTTCAATTGCAGGCCGTTGCTGTTCACGGCAATCATGGCTGTGCATTGTGCATCAGAAGAACCGCCCTCTACCTCGTCAATGGTGTCCATGACCAGTACGTTTACAGGTTGGATGGATACAGCGCCGGTTTGGGCCAAAACGGCTGTGATGTCTTCACTGAAATAGGTGACGGCTACGGTGCTGCCCGAGCCCGAGAAGTTTACTTGACTAACTGTTGCCAATGCCATAATATGTGGGTTTTATATAAGTGATAATCTGCTGCAAAAATACAAATGTGTAAACTGAAGTGTCAATCACTAATTTTGGGGAGAGTTCCGGCAGCGAAGTGGAGAAAATGCAGCCAAAAAGTCCATTTCCGAACAAAACCACCAAAAAAAGGCGCTAAAAGGAGTATCCAGCCCTAAAATCAAGGAAATCTGCCACATGCCCATGGGCTTTCAGTGCAATGCCCCCGCTCACATGTGGCGTAAAACGATACATCAAGCTGTACCGCTGGTACAAATCGGCCCCCTGAACGCCTTTGTTAAACAGATAAACACCCAATTGCTGCCCAAACAGGGTTCTGCCTAACAGAAATTCATGGCCAATAGCAATCCCCAATTTCTGGGGGGTCTCAAACTTGCCCACCTGTTCCATATAGTAAGCGTCGCCGTTGTCGTACAGCCACTCCATGCCGGCTGTCAGGGCAT
>JBMOHO010000025.1:0-20054 GCA_049317805.1 Saprospiraceae bacterium | reverse complement strand
GTGACATAAATTTCAACTCTTCGGTTGAGGGCGCGTTTGTCGTCTGAATCATTTTCATTTATTGGGAATTTAGGGCCAAGACCAATGGTTTCCATCCGTTCCATGCCAATGCCTTCTTTGTTTAAAAAAGCCTTAATGGCATTTGCGCGTTCTTGTGAAAGTTGCATCAGGTCGGCCGCTTTGCCAATATTATCGGTGTGGCCCTCAATGCGGATATGGATGTTCGGGTTTTCTTTTAATACCTGTGCGAGTCTGCGGAGCTCTGGCAAAGAGCCGGTTAAGATGATGGCTTCTGATTGTTGAAAGTAGATGGGCCGGAGTTCTATTTTGTCATCCTTTTTTAACGGATCCATGAATACGTCTACATGTTGATCTCCGAAGTAGGCATAGTCTCGGCGCAGTGCAATGGTATCGGATTGTCCGATATAGCCGGGCATGTGTGGGGTCAGCACAAAAGGGACGCCTTTGGGTATTTTGATGGAAAAAGTGCCGTCAGCACATGCGATGGTGTTTAGTGGTGAGCGCTTGCTGACGTAGTCCAACTCGGCGTCGGAAATAAGCCTGCCGGTTTTGCGGTTTAATATGCGGCCGCGTATGGTAATTTCAGTGGGTTGAGCAGGCGCCAATTGAATCCGAAATATGTCGCTGTTGCCATCGCGTTTGGAAGTGAAGTATAAGTATCCGGTCGACATGTTGAAGTACGGTTGGCTGTCATCGGCGATGGAGTTGACGGGTTTGGTGAGTCGCACGGGTTCAGACCAGTTTTTCCAGGTGTCGTCCAGGCGTTTGCTCATAAAAATGTCGTTGCCGCCAATGCTCCCGCCACGGTTGGAGGAGAAGAAGAGGGTAGTGTTGTCCTCGGACAAATACGGAGTGGTTTCACGGCTGGTTGAGTTTAGAACTTTGCCCAGGTGTTGTGGCGCAGTCCATTGGTCTTCTTTGGTGCGAAAACAGACGTATAGGTCCATGTCCTTTGAATCGTACCGAATGGCAGAAAGAATGAGGATTTCCCCATCAAAGCTCATGGTCAGGCTCACGTCGGAAGTGATGGTGTAATATTCATCAATTTGAACGGCCTCAGGAAAACTCCAGGAACCGTCGGGCAATTCCCGGATGAGTGAAAATCCGCGTTTGATGTTGCCATTCGGATTGAATTGGTTGATGACGTAAAATGCGTGCGGGTCGGGGGTAATGGTCACCAGGCTATTGGGCAATACATTATTGAGCGGATGTTTGGGATGAACAGGCGGCAAAAAACCTGTGCTGTCGGCTGGCGCTATCCAGACATCCTGGTTAAATGGAGAAGCGGAAGGGTCAGTTACATACCCGCCTTTGCCGCTCAATTGTCCAAAGACCCATGATAAGCGCTCATGGTACACGTCTAAGGGATAGCGTGCGAGGATGTCTATGCTGTCCATGATCAACGTAGGGTCGAACTCCGGATACGCCACCCGCGTAAAAAAAAGGCGGCTTCCATCGCGCGAAGGCACAGGGGTGATTTCATTGTATGGAGAATTGATGTATGCGGGCAGTTTTTCAACAACGAGTTCCTGGCCTTGCGCCCATGTTGGACTGGTGAGGGCGAGGAGGAGACAGCAAAAAAAAAGGTATTTCATGGATGTATCAATTTGAGTATGGTACAAATTTAGACAGGATTGGCAGCTTTTTACTGGACTGAATCAATATGATTTTCACAGGCGGACATAAAAACAGGGTGCTCTGCATGGCCGAGCACCCTGTTTAAACCCAATTAATAATGGCCGTTTTCCTGGTTGTTTTTATTCCCAGATGCCTGTTTCTTACGTGGTCAATTAGTTCAAGCGTTCGAAGATGCCGGCAATGCCTTGTCCGCCACCCACACAAGCAGTCACCATACCGTACCGTTGGTTTTGTCGGCGCATCTCGTGCAAGAGCTGAATCGACAATTTAGCACCGCTGCACCCCAATGGATGACCCAAGGCGATGGCGCCGCCATTGACATTGAGTAATTCCGGATTGATGCCAAGTTCCTTGACCACTGCCAAAGACTGGGCAGCAAAGGCTTCGTTCAGTTCTATTTGTTCAATATCGTCGAGTTTCAAGCCCGCTTGTTTAAGCGCTTTGGGTACAGCGGCTACAGGGCCTATGCCCATGTACAGGGGTTCAACACCGGCCACTGCGCAGGAAACCAGGCGTGCGATCGGGGATAGGCCCAGTTGATTCATCATTTCCTCCGACATGACGAGTACAAATGCGGCTCCGTCGGAGGTTTGTGAACTGTTGCCCGCCGTTACAATCCCGCCATTGGCAAAGGCAGGACGTAATTTGCTCAAGCCTTCCATGCTGGTTTCGCGCCGTACGCCTTCATCGGTTTCAACCGTAAAGGTGCGTTCTTTGCGTTTGTCGTTTTCAACCCAAACTTCAGGCACTTTTACCGGTACAATTTCATCCACAAACTTGCCCGCGTCAATGGCCGCAGCGGCCCTTTGGTGGCTGCGCAAAGAAAAGGCATCGGATTCTTCGCGGGTTACGTTGAATTTTTGGGCAACAGCCTCTGCGGTAAGGCCCATGCCTATGAGGTAATCAGGGGTGTTTACCGCAATGTTGTAGTTGGGGGCCAGTTTATAGCCGGTCATAGGGATGAGCGACATGCTCTCTACGCCGCCGGCAACGTAACAATGGCCCATGCCTGCACGAATTTTGGCCACTGCAATGCTGATGGTTTCGAGCCCGGAGGCACAATATCGGTTCACCGTCATGCCGGGAACGTCGATTCCTAGCGCCCGAACGGCAATAAGCCGACCAATTTGCAAACCCTGTTCGCCTTCCGGATTGGCGCAACCCACAAGGAGGTCGTCTACTAAAGCCGGATCCAGTTGTGGTACCTGGGCCATCAGGTGTTTGATGACGTCAATCGCAAGGTCGTCGGGCCGAACACTTTTGAAACCGCCTTTGCCGGCTTTGCCAACTGCGGTGCGGTATCCTTGAATGATGTATGCTTCCATGGCGTTGTTTTTTTTAGTTGCGTAAAGGTTTACCGTTCTCCAGCATATGCTGGATGCGTTCGAGGGTTTTGGATTCTCCACACAAACTCAGGAAAGCCTCGCGTTCGAGGTCTAGCAAGTATTGTTCAGACACTTCCTGAGGAGCGGTCAAGTCCCCGCCACACAATACCCAGGCGATTTTGTGTGCAATTTTGATGTCGTGGTCGGTTGCATATTTGCCCAAACGAAGGGTATGGGCAGCGGTATACAAAGCTCCAAGTCCTGTACGACCCAGTACCAATACGTCTTTTCGTGGTATGGGTTGGTTGTATGTGTCGGCCATTTCCAGCACTTTGGCTTTGGCTTCGCTGATGTTTCTGCCGGCATTGAGCACCACTTGATCTTTTTTAGGCAACAAATACCCGTATTTGAAGGCTTCGTGTGCCGAGGTGGCTACTTGTGCGGTGGCGATGCACTTGAATTTTTCAATCAAGGTCGGTATTTGTACATCGCCTTCTTTGGTATACACATCACTTGCCCGCACTGCAAATTCTTTGGTGCCGCCCCCGCCTGGTATGAGGCCCACCCCTACTTCCACAAGACCAACATACGATTCCGCTGCAGCCATAACGCCATCGGCGTGCATTGAAAACTCGCAACCACCACCAAAAACGTAACCTTGTGTGGCCATGACGACCGGAATGGACGAATACCGCAAGCGCATAGAAGTTTGCTGAAACAGGTTGACTGCCATGTTAAGCTCGTCCCACTCTTGTTGATATGCCAGCATGGCAATCATCATCAGGTTGGCTCCCACCGTAAAATTTTGGGCATTGTTGCCGATGACCAATCCTTTCCAGCCTTGTTCTTCTGCAATTTGAACACTCTCGTTTAAGCCGCGCAAGATGCCCTCGCCGATGGAGTTCATTTTGGAATGAAACTCCAGACACAGCACGCCGTCGCCAATATCGTGCAAGGTGCATTCTGCATTTTGGTGCACCGGTTTTTGATCGCGGTAAGCATCGAGCACAATAAACGCGCTGCCGCCCGGCAACGATTCATACCCTGAAAGCGCAGGGTTGTAACAAGTGCGTTTGCCGCCTTCCATTTTGTAAAAGGTGGTGTGTCCAGCCGCAAGCATTTCTTTGACCCAGGGTGCAATTTTTTCACCTTGCGCCTCGGCTAAAGCCACACCTTCCGCTACGCCAAGCATATCCCAGTATTCAAAAGGGCCTTTTTCCCAGGCAAAACCGGCGCGCAGGGCGTCGTCTATGGCATACACGGTATCGCTGATTTCCGGAATGCGGTTGCCCGCGTAAGCAAACAAGCCGAGGAATGCCCGTTGGAGCAGTTCAGCGCCTTTATCGGCACCTTTGAATACCGCTTTGATGCGGCGGGGCAATTCGTCGATCTGTTTCAGGGTGTCCAGGATGGGGAGTTTTTCCTTTTCCGGCACATTATACGTGAGGGTGTGCAGATTCAATGATTTGACCACGGGTCGGCCTTTGGCATCGCGCTGGTCGGTTTTTTCATAAAAGCCTTTACCGGTTTTATTGCCGAGAAACTTGTTGTCTATCAGGAACTGCAAATAGGGAGGCACTTCAAAAGTGCTGATTTGCTCATCGTCCGGGCAATTCTGGCGCATGCCATTGATGACGTGAATAGCGGTGTCCATACCCACCAGGTCACCCAAACGAAAGGTGCCGGTTTTGGGTCGGCCGATGGCAGGGCCGGTAAGGGTATCTACCGTCGAAATCTCCAAACCCAGTTCATGGGTGAGTTGAAAAATGCGCGCCATGGCGTACACTCCTACCCTGTTGGCAATAAACGCCGGGGTGTCTTTGCACAAGACTGTTTGTTTACCGAGGTGGATGTCGCCATAATGAAGGAAAAAATCCACTACATCGCGGTCGGTGTCTGCGGTGGGAATGATTTCCAGCAGGCGCATGTAGCGCACCGGGTTGAAAAAGTGCGTGCCGAGGAAGTTTTTCCGAAAATCGTCGCTTCTGCCCTCTGCCATCAGGTGAATGGGAATGCCGGAGGTATTGGACGACACCAGCGTGCCTTTGCTTCGGAATTGCTCGACCTTTTCGAACACCTGTTTTTTGATGTCGAGCCGTTCCACCACCACTTCGATGATCCAGTCCGCGTCTTTGATTTTGGCAAAATCATCTTCAAAATTGCCCACAGTGATGCGCTGGGCGTACCCGTTTTCGAAAAACGGAGCCGGTTTGGCTTTTAGTGCAGTTTGCAAGGCGGTTTGCCCGATGCGGTTGCGGGCGGAAGGCAGGGCCGATTCTTCGGGTTTCAGATCCGGCGGAAGGATGTCAAGCATGAGCACCTCCATGCCGCAACCGGCCAGGTGTGCTGCTATGCCGGTACCCATAAGACCGGATCCCAGGACGGCCACCTTGTGGATATGTCTGGATTTCATAAATGTGTATTGAAAGGGTTTTATTTTATAACGTTGATTGCCGGTTATTGGTTTAGCGAATTTTCGCTGAGCAAAGATAGAATTATTTTTTCTCGAATAAGCAGCCTTTGCACTTTTCCGGCGGTAAGTTAGGTAATGGATTAAGATTAGTTTTGTTTCCTTTGTTCTTTTGAAAACAACCCTTTTGTCATGAAAAAAATTTTTACACCTTCGTCTTACCGCATGATCGGTTTGATATTAGGAATGGTGGTTTGGTTGGCGAACAGCTTTAACCCCCCCAACGCCAATACGGGTGCACCGTTTGACGGCAACTGCGGCAACTGCCACGGTGGTGGCAACTTCAACGGTACAGTAGCGCTCAGCGGTTTGCCAGGTACCATACAAGCCAATACAACGTATAACTTAACGCTGACCATGACGCCTACTGGCGGCAATCCCAACCGGGGCGGGTTTCAGCTGGTGGCTGTTGACAACAACAATGCCAATGCCGGTAACCTGATTTCCGTGAACGCCCAAACCGGCACGGAAAACTCAGGCGGACGCGAATACATTGAGCAAAGGGGCACAAAAACATTTGGGGGCAATCCCATTTCATGGGACTTTGACTGGACTGCCCCTGCAGCCGCAGCGGGCAACACCATCAAGTTTTATTTCATCGGCAACTTTACAAACGGCAATGGTGGCTCTTCTGGCGACAACGCCTTTGATGAATTGAACACTTTTTCGTTTCAGCCAGGTGCCTCCCCTGTTTCGGCTTCCATCAGCAGTTTCGAAAACGTTTCTTGCAACGGAGGCAGCGACGGCAGCGTCACCGCCCAGGGCGCTGGCGGCACGCCCCCTTATTCGTACTCATGGAACAACGGCCAGACCACCCAAACCGCCGTCAACCTCACCGCAGGTACCTATTCTGTCACCATAACCGATCAGGCAGGCAGCACAGGCGTGGCCTCCAGAACCCTGACGCAGCCCACAGCCGTGAATGTCCTGACCAGTGTAGCAGGCGTCATCACTTGTGCCAATCCAAGCGCTTCGGTCTCCGCTTCTGCTACCGGGGGCACATCACCGTACCAGTACAGTTGGTCAAACGGTGACAATGGCCAGTCGATTCTCGTTGGCATGCCGGGTACGTACACGGTGACCGTCACTGACGCCAAGGGGTGTACTAAAACCGGACAAGCAACTGTAAACGGAAACCTCTTGCTCCCGTCGGCAGCCGCTTCAGCACCCGGGCCATTAACCTGTGCAACAACATCCATCATCTTGAGCGGAGTAGGTTCTTCGCAAGGCGCCAGTTTTGTATACAGTTGGGCTACTTCCAACGGAAACATTGTGAGCGGAGGAAATACCCTCTCCCCGGTGGTCAACGCCGTTGGAACATACACCTTGACTGTGATCAACACGTCTAATGGCTGTTCGTCTACTGCAAATACAACCGTAACATCGAACTACGCGCAACCAACCGTCAATGCCACTGCCGACGGCAAAAGAACCTGTGCCGACACAGTAGTAGCGTTGTCGGCTACCGCCAACCCCAACAGCACGTTCAGTTGGCGAAATGCAAACAACGTGGTGGTGGGTTCCGGACAAAGCATCAATGTATCCACGCCAGGCACATACAACGTCATTGCCACCGCACAAAGCAACGGTTGTAAGGATACCGCCACTGTAAGCGTGCAATTGGACACCCTCAAACCAACAGCAAGCACGACCAATGGCTCGATTACGTGTTTGCGCAGTGAAGATACGCTGACAGTGAAGTCAGGACCCGGCGTCGGCTACCTCTGGTCGGGCCCTGGAAATTTTGTTTCTGTGAACGACAGCATTGTCGTCGACACCCAGGGTCTATACATCGTCACCGTAACCGGTACAAACGGTTGCACCACAAAAGACACCGCCATCATGGCGCTGGACACCCTGCATCCTGCACTGGCCGTAACAAACGGTAAACTGAGCTGCCTGATTTTGACCGACGAACTGGTGGCTTTTTCAGATTCGACACTGGCCCTGTACGCATGGACCGGACCAAACGGATTTGTACAATCAAGCGATTCTCTGGTAATTTACGACACCGTGTCGGTCAATACGGCTGGCTTATATTTTGTAACCGCTACCTCCGAAAACGGTTGTACTACTGTTGATACAGCATTGGTTGCTCAAAATGCAGCGTTGACGACCCAATTGGTTGCTAAAAACAATGTGACTTGTTTTGGTGGAAACAATGGCAGCGCAACTGTATCTGTTGCAGGCGGTTTGGCACCATACAGCGTGACATGGTCTAACAATGCCACCGGAAACACCATCAATAACCTGCCAGCTGGCGCGTATGTTTGGACGGCTACCGACGCAGAAGGCTGTACCATCAATGGTTCTGTAACCATTACCCAGCCCGCCCTGTTGGTGGCAAACGCTTCGGCCACCCAGGAAACCGGCAATGGCGCCAACAACGGCACCGCAACGGCGCAGCCCATTGGCGGCACAACGCCCTACACCTATGCCTGGTCAAACGGCCCTACAACTCAAACCATTACGGGTTTGCCTCCGGCAACTTACGCGGTGACAGTAAAGGATGCCAACAATTGCACGGCAGTACAAACCGTGACGGTAAACCCCTTTAATTGCAGCATTGCAGCAACAGTAGATGTCACCAACGTGACCTGCTTTGGTGGCAGCGACGGAGCAGTTGTGTTGAATGTGAATTCGGCACAAGGCGATACCGTATTGTTTTTTGTAAACTTGCTCGCCGGTCTTTACAATTTTACGTACGTAGATCCCGCAGGTTGTGTGGTGCAGGAAAGCGCAACGGTAAACCAGCCCGGGGCATTGTCGGTGGCGTTTGATGTGACCAATGTGGCTTGCAAAGAAGACAATAACGGAGCTGTACTCATTAGTGCTGCCGGCGGAAACGCTCCCTATGTTTTCAGTGTGGTGGGGCCCAACGGTGCCAGTGCGCCGTTTAATTTGGGCATTGGGGTATATCAGGTATTGGTTGTGGACGCAAATGGATGCATCGCAAATGGCGCTTTTGAAGTGGTTGACCTTGACAATACGCCTCCGGTGTTGGCATGTCCGCCCAACATATCGGTTTGCAGCGGGGAAACGGTGCAGTATAACCTCCCGACTTTGAGCGATAACTGCAACCTGAACGGCATAACGCCCACACTCACCTCGGGCCTTGCCAGTGGAAGTATTTTTGCCACCACTACCACACAGGTTTTTTCGGCAACCGACGCGTCTGATAATACTACTACCTGCGCCTTTACCGTGTTTGCCACACAAGAACCAGTGATTCAAACGCAAAATGTTGTCAACGACATTGGAAATCAGGGCGCGGGCAGCATTGATTTATCCATCACAGGCGGAACAGGTACTTTTTCGTACGCCTGGTCTAAAGACGGGGCACCATTTCCGGGCAATACGGCCGATCTGAGCAATTTGTTTGCTGGAAATTACTCGGTCACGGTTACCGACACGGAAAGCTCCTGCGTGGTGGTGTTCGGACCAATTGTGGTGGATAATATTGTGGGAACGGTTGATGGTGCAGCTCATTTCGGCATCAAGTTGATGCCCAACCCCGTAGACAACGAACTGCGTATAGATTGGGGGACATTCCAACCGCTTAGTGCCAGCATTTATAACAACCAGGGTCGTTTGTGTGGCACATTTACGGCACAGGCGCTTTCCCAGCCGGTTGACGTGTCAGCCTTACCAGCCGGTTGGTACGTGCTGCACGTTCAGGACGAAACAGGCCAGCGTGTATTGCTTCGGTTTGCAAAACAAAGCAGGTAAAATAAGTAGCCTTACCCGCCACTTTGGATCAATGAAAAAATTAACAATTGACCAAAAGTGGCGGGTAGGCATTTATATTGAAAGATAACGTTATAGAGAGTATCTTTGTGTACCAATGGTGACGCCGCGCTTAAGTGGTCGTCTAAGCATGAAAAATTAATATGTCATTGTCTCTTGCAGATGTCGGACAAACCCTGTTCTTTTGAACCAAAAATCAACAACACACACACACTTCACCAATTCACAGCCGAACCGGCTGCGACATAAACCGTTAATTGCCTACTATTTCAATGGAAAAAAAACGCCGCCCGCGCTTGGTTAAACCGGGTTCCGAGTTTTCAAGTGATCGCCCTAAAAAAATCATACCTGACGACAAGTCAGCGCATGAACAAGAATCGCCTGAGCGAAAGCCTTTTGAAGAACAAGAGAAAAAACCTTTCGACTCAGACCGTCCCCGTCCTTTTGAACGACGAGACGAAAACCCCGATACCGAACGCAAGCCTTGGCAAGACCGCAGTGGTGGCGAACGCAAACCTTACGATCCGGATCGGCCACAACGTCCATACGACCCAGACCGTCCGCCACAGCGCCCCCCTTACGATCCAGACCGTCCGCAACGCCCTTACGAACGCCGTGAAGGTGGCGGTAATTTTGGTGAACGCAAACCCTGGCAAGACCGCAGCGGCGGCGAACGCAAACCCAACGATCCGGATCGGCCGCAACGCCCATACGACCCCGACCGGCCACAGCGTCCATACGAACGCCGCGAAGGCGGCAGCGGTGGCGGCAATTTTGGCGAACGCAAACCCTACGACCCCAATCGACCACAACGCCCATACGAACGCCGCGAAGGCGGTAGCGGTGGCGGTAATTTTGGCGAACGCAAACCCTATGATCCCAATCGGCCACAACGGCCGTACGAACGCCGCGAAGGCGGTGGCGGCGGATTTGGTGGCCGCGACCAACGCGGCGGCGGCGGCTTCAAAAAACCGTTCGGCAAAAAACCATTCGGCAAAAAAGAAGAGTTTTACGTAGAGCGCAAACCCAAACCGGGCTTGCCCAGCGGCGAAGGCATGCCGCTGAATAAATACCTGGCTCATTGTGGGGTGGCTTCTCGCCGCAAAGCCGTCGACTTCATCACCGAAGGAAAAGTGACGGTCAATGGCGAGCTCAAAAAAGAACCCTACTACCGCGTTCAACCAAATGACAACATCATTTGCGACGGGAAAGACATGAAGGTGCAAGAGCGCCAGGTGTACATCCTGCTGAACAAACCGAAGGGCGTCATCACCACGACCGAAGACGAACATGGCCGCGCTACGGTGCTTGACATTGTGGATCCGCACTTTCCCGAACGGGTATACCCCGTTGGGCGCCTCGACCGCGACACCACGGGCTTATTGCTCATCACCAACGACGGCGACCTGGCTCAAAAACTTGCCCACCCCAGCCACCAAATCAAAAAGCAGTACCGCATTGGTTTGGACCGACCGCTGTCACAATCCGATTTTGAACGCATCGAAAAAGGACTCGAACTGGAAGACGGCGAAGTGACCGTCAACTGGGTGCGGTTTTCGGAAGACCACCCGGAACGAGATGTGGTGGAACTGGAAATTGTCATCGGGCGCAACCGCATTGTCCGGCGCTTGTTTGAATCGCTCGGGTACCGCGTCCGAAAACTGGATCGTTTTTATTATGCAGGGTTGACCAAACGCGAACTCCCCCGTGGCAATTTCCGCGAACTTACCCAGCGCGAGGTCATCATGCTCAAACACTTCTCCGGCAACCCGCCTGCCCCGCCAAAGAAATTTGAAAAGAATGCTTCTGACGAAGATGAGATAGACGAAGACATCGCCGACGAGGAGATTGACAACAACATTGACGATACCATCAATGACGTAGCTCCACCCGACGCAGATGATCAAGCATAATTAATGGCCCGCGAACAAACCGATTTGTTGATCCTGGGTTCCGGCGTGGCCGGATTGACCCTGGCGATCAAAACCGCCCGACGTTTTCCAGACCAACGGATTTTGGTGTTGACCAAAACCGACGAAGGCGAAAGCAATACCCGCTACGCCCAGGGTGGCGTGGCAGCCGTGTGGGATGTTGAAACAGACAACTTCGAAAAACACATTGCCGATACCCTGGATGCGGGTGATGGCCTGTGCAAGGAAGACATTGTGCGCATTGTGGTGGAAGAAGGCCCACAACGGGTGCAGGAAATCATTGACTGGGGCGCTCGTTTTGACAAAGAAAAACATTCAGACGACTACGACCTGGCGCGCGAGGGTGGTCATTCGGAACACCGCATCTTGCATTATAAAGACCTGACGGGCTGGGAAATACAGCGCACCCTGATGGAAGAGGCGGCTCGTCTGCCCAATATTGATGTTTTGGAACATTATTTTGCGCTTGACCTCATCACGCAGCACCACCTCGGACGCATGGTCATCCGTGTGACACCCGACATAGAGTGTTACGGTTGTTACGCGCTTAATAAAAAAACAAATGAGATAGATACCATCCTTGCCCGAGCCACCGTGTTGTGTACCGGGGGGGCAGGGCAGGTATACAAGGCTACTACCAATCCGGTGATAGCCACCGGCGACGGCATCGCCATGGCCTACCGCGCCAAGGGCCGGGTGGAAAACATGGAGTTTGTGCAGTTTCACCCAACCTCTTTATTTAACCCAGCCGGAGAGAACCCGTCTTTTCTGGTGTCAGAAGCGGTACGTGGGTTTGGCGGGATACTGAAAAGTGCAGAAGGGGAAGAGTTCATGCAATGGTATGATGAACGCCTGTCTTTGGCTCCGCGCGACATCGTGGCCCGCGCCATAGACTCCGAGATGAAAAAACGCGGTACGGATTGCATGTACCTCGATTGTCGACATCTGGATAAAGCCGCTTTCATAGAGCATTTTCCGACGATCTATGAAAAATGTGTGCGCGTAGGTGCCGATCCTTTTGAACACATGATTCCCGTGGTGCCAGCCTGCCATTACATGTGCGGCGGCATTAAGGTAGATGCCTGGGGGCGGAGCAGCATCTTGCGCCTGTACGCTTCGGGCGAATGCACCAGTACCGGCTTGCACGGTGCCAACCGTTTGGCGTCCAATTCGCTGCTGGAAGCCATGGTGTTTTCGGATCGCATTTTCCGAGATCTGGAAGACAAACTCTTAACCTGGCATTTTCAGGAAGCCGTGCCCGACTGGAATGCGTCGGGCAGCACCGATCCGCAGGAAATGGTGCTCATTACGCAGGGCATCAAGGAGTTGAAAGAAATTATGTCGTACTACGTGGGCATTGTGCGTTCGAACCTGCGTTTGAAACGCGCTTTGGACCGACTGTATTTGCTGTACCAGGAAACAGAAGAGCTGTACCAGACCACCGCAGTGTCGCCACAGCTCATGGAACTGCGCAACCTGATTACCATAGCGTATCTGATCACGCGTTCAGCCACGCATCGGCGAGAGAGCAGAGGGCTTCACTTTACGACTGATTTTCCGGATAAGCTGGGTTTTCTGGAGGATTCGGTGTTGTAAGAGTCGGCGTTATCTCCCCATTTTTTTTCATTTGCGCATCCCAATCAGCTCTAAGAGCTACCACTCCCTCACTTGATGCGGGTACCGGACCACGTAAGCTTCTTTGACCAGCCGCGTGAGCCGATCTTTAAAGCCGTCAATGCCTTCTTTGGTGTGGGCGCTGATCATGACATTTTCGCCATAGGTATGGTGGAGGCGCTCGGCCAGTTCGAGTTCCAACTCGCGGCGCGTTTGGGCGTTGAGCAGGTCGTCGAACACGCGTTCGCGGTAGAGGTCAATTTTATTGTACACCATTAAAGTCGGTTTGTCGGCAGCACCCAGTTCCTGGAGGGTAGACTGGACGGTGCGCACGTGGTCTTCAAACTGCGGATGCGCCACGTCTACGATGTGCAGCAGAATGTCCGACTCGCGCACTTCGTCGAGTGTGCTTTTAAAGCTTTCGACCAGGTGGTGGGGTAGTTTGCGGATAAACCCGACGGTATCGGACAGCAAGAAGGGCACGGTGTCGAACACCACCTTGCGTACCGTAGTGTCGAGGGTGGCGAACAGTTTGTTTTCGGCCAGCACATCCGATTTGCTCAGCATGTTCATGAGTGTGCTTTTGCCTACGTTGGTGTAGCCGACAAGCGACACGCGGATCATTTCGCCTCGTGTTTTGCGCTGGGTAAACGATTGCCGGTCAATGTCTTTGAGCTTCAGTTCGAGTGCTTTGATGCGGTTTTGCACCAAACGGCGGTCTGTTTCGATCTGCGTTTCACCTGGACCCCGCATCCCGATACCACCGCGCTGGCGCTCCAAGTGGGTCCACAAACCGCGCAGACGGGGCAGCAGGTATTTCATTTGGGCGAGTTCGACCTGGGCTTTGGCCTGTGCGGTTTGCGCACGGTCGGCAAAGATGTCGAGGATAAGCGAAGAGCGGTCGATGATTTTGACCTTCAACGCTTCTTCGAGGTTGTTGGTTTGTTTGCCGGTGAGGTCATCGTCAAACACCACCATATTAATTTCTTCGTGTCGTTCGAGGTACTGACCGATTTCTTCTACCTTTCCCTTGCCGATGAAAGTGCGGTGCTCCGGGTGGGGCATGCGCTGTGTAAAACGCTTGACCGTTTCGGCACCGGCAGTGAGGGCGAGGAACTCCAGCTCGTCCAAATGTTCGTGCGCTTGCGTCTCCGTCACGTCGCCCGAAATAAGCCCGACAAGCACAGCGTGTTCAGTTTCTTTTTTTAGTCCGGACGATTTTTCGCCCAGGGTCCATTCTTTTGCCATAAGGTGTACAAAGATAACGGAAGAAAAGAATTAAAGTTAAAATAATAAAGATATTGGTATTGTTAAAAAATTGGCCCCATCTTTGTGGGGCGGAAAATTCATCCGTTTTTTTGCGAATTTCTATAATCTGACTTGCATTATGTCATCCTTCGGACCAAAACAATCCCTATCCCAAAAACTCCAACAAAAATTATCGCCACAGCAGATTCAGCTCATGAAACTGTTGCAGATTCCGACTGTACTGCTTGACCAACGCATACAGGAGGAACTGGAAATCAATCCTGCACTGGAAGAGGGCGATGAATCTGCTGATCAGGTAGATACGTCAGATACCGAATCTTTTTTGTCGGATGAACTCAGCGGCGGCAGCGAAAGCGATGCGGACGACGGCCACGACGGTGAAGCCGGCGGCGACATGGACGACGACTACATGGAGCAGGACGAGCTGTCGGGCCTGCGTGAAGATGACGTAGAGCTCGACGATTACCTCATCAATTTCATTGAGGACGACCCGTCTACGTACAAAACCAGGGGTGATGAAAACGGCGGCGACGAGGAAGAAAAAACCGTACCGCTGGCTTTTGAAAACACCTTCCACGAGTATCTGGAACAACAACTCGGCATGCTGTACCTGACCGACGAGCGCGAGCGCGCTGTGGCCATGCAGATCATTGGTTCTATTGACGACGACGGATACCTGCGCCGCGACCCGACGGCGATGGTTGATGACCTGCTGTTTGCCCAAAACGTGCCCACCGATGAAAAAGAGATCGAGTTCCTGTTGAAAAAAATTCAGCAGTTTGATCCGCCTGGCACAGGCGCACGCGACCTCCAGGAGTGCCTCCTCCTGCAATTGCAGCATAAGCTTACCCAAGACGATGATGCACTGCCCTACGAAGAGCGCCTTGCCGTGCAAATTGCCAGCCGCATCATTCACCAGTATTTTGATGAATTTACCAAAAAACATTACAGCAAACTCTGCCGCCAGCTCAACCTTGACGAAGAAGACCTCAAAGAGGCCATCAATGAAATCCTGAAACTCAACCCCAAACCGGCCAGCGGTTTTGCATCGCGCACAGACCGGGCCATGAACTATGTGGTGCCCGATTTTGTGGTCAATAACCGCGACGGAGAACTGGAGCTGACCCTCAATGCGCGCAATGCGCCGGAACTGCGCATCAATGACCAGTACCGGGACATGCTCAAGTCGTTCCATGAAGGCCGCGCTACCCGCCGCATGAACAAGCAGGAAAAAGAAGCCATACTGTTCATCAAGCAGAAAATAGACAGCGCCAAATGGTTTATTGACGCCATCAAACAACGGCAGCAAACCATGATGCTCACCATGGGCGCTATTTTGGACCACCAGCGCGAGTTTTTCCTCACAGGCGATGAAAAACGCATCAGGCCCATGATCTTGAAAGACATTGCCGACATCACCAGCCTCGACATTTCTACGGTCTCCCGCGTCGCCAATTCCAAATACGTACAAACAGAGTTTGGTACCCGCCGGCTAAAAGACTTCTTCTCGGAGGGCATGCAAACCCAGGAAGGTGAAGAGGTGTCTACTCTGGAGGTCAAAAAAATTCTAAACGACCTCATCGGTGAAGAAAACAAAAAGCGCCCTTTGTCCGACGAAAAACTGAAATCGCTGCTCCTAAAAAAAGGGTACAACATTGCCCGGCGAACGGTGGCCAAGTACAGAGAACAGTTGAATATACCCGTGGCAAGGCTTCGAAAAGAGCTTTAAAAAGACATCATCAGGTTGTTCAATTTTTTTTCTAAAACATTGTTAATCAAACTTTTTGATAAACGTTTCACATTAATTTACATTAAAATAAATGTGATGTTTTTGACCCGTGCTGCTTGGCGTAGTGAAAAAAAATAAAAAAAATTTGAGCAAAAGTGTACACGGTAAAAACATTTTGTTTATTTTTGTGCACGCTTTCTAAACAAAAAACAGCACCTCACTATGTCTGACGAAAAAGAAAACAAATTAAAAACCCTACAAGCCACGATTGACCGGATCGATAAAACGTACGGCAAGGGCACCATCATGCGCCTTGGCGACAAGCAGAGCATTGAGGTGGAAGTCATATCAACCGGTTCACTGGGCCTCGACGTTGCTTTGGGTTGCAACGGTTACCCCAAAGGGCGGATCATTGAAATCTACGGACCGGAATCATCTGGTAAAACCACCCTGGCCATCCACGCCATTGCCGAATGCCAGAAGCAAGGCGGTATCGCGGCCATCATTGACGCCGAGCACGCGTTCGACCGCTTTTATGCAGAAGCGCTGGGCGTGAAAGTGAACGATCTGCTCATCAGCCAGCCCGACAACGGAGAACAAGCCCTGGAGATCACTGAAAACCTGATTCGCTCGGGTGCAGTCGACATTGTGGTCATTGACTCTGTAGCTGCCTTGGTGCCGCGATCGGAAATTGAAGGCGAAATGGGCGATTCCAAAATGGGTCTGCAAGCCCGCCTCATGAGCCAGGCCATGCGAAAACTCACCGGCACCATCGGCCGTACGGGCTGTACGTGTATTTTCATCAACCAGTTGCGCGAAAAAATCGGTGTCATGTTCGGCAATCCGGAGACGACCACCGGTGGTAATGCACTCAAATTTTACGCTTCTGTGCGCCTCGACATCCGCAAAAGCGGCGCTGCCATAAAAGACAAAGAAGGCAACGTGGTGGGCAACCAGGTAAAAGTGAAGGTGGTGAAAAACAAACTTGCACCGCCTTTCCGGGTGGCGCAGTTCGATATTGTTTTCGGGGAGGGCATCTCCAAAAATGGCGAGATCATTGACCTGGGTACCGATTTTGAAGTCATTCAAAAAAGCGGCGCATGGTACAGCTACAATGGCGCTAAAATTGCGCAGGGTCGCGATTCAGCCAAACAGTTCCTGCACGACAACCCGGAAGTAGCAGATGAAATTGAACTTAAAATCAAAGAAAAAATTTCAGCAGGTACGGTCAAGGTAGGCCCGCAGGCAGCCGCGATGGTGATGCTGGAAGACGACATGACGGAGGAATAGCAGAGACTGGTTGACAGCATACCAGCATATACTTGTTCGGGATTTGCTTTTCAAGATCACCGGCAAATCCCGAATACCATAACGCATCCTTTTAAGCCGTAATCTTTTCCAGTTCGGTCATAACCAGCTTGACTCCGTATTCCGACATGGGGGCAAGCGGCAGGCGCACATCCCGAGAGCAAAGTCCCTGTAGTTCCATGGCGGCTTTCACGCCACCCGGATTGCCTTCAATAAAAAGCAACTTGTACAGTTCGAGGAGCTTGTCGTTGAGTGCGCGCGCGGTTTTAAGGTCGTTTTGCAATGCTGCGCGAACCATGTCTGTAAATGGTTTAGGAGTGGTATTGGCCAAAACGGAAATAACGCCGTCGCCACCACAGGCAATGATGGGCAGGGTCATGAAATCATCGCCACTGAGCACCAGGAAATCATCCGGTTTACCGCGGAGTATTTTCATGACCTGATAGATGTCGTCCGATGCTTCTTTAATGCCGAGAAACTTATCGCTTGCCCGGGCGAGCCGGATGGTGGTTTCTGCGCTGATGTTGGAAGCGGTGCGGCTGGGGACATTATAGATGATAATGGGCCTCGGAGAGGTTTCTGCGAGTTCCATGTAATGCTGAAATATGCCTTCCTGGCTTGGTTTGTTGTAGGACGGGCTGCTGGACAGCAGGGCGTCTATGCCGTCAAAGTTGAACTTGCGGAGTTTATCAACCAGGGCCGCGGTGTTGTTGCCACCGAAGATACCGGCTACCAAAGGCAGGCGGCCATTGTTGACTTTGATGGTGTAGTCCAGGATTTGCCGATGTTCGTCATCGCTGAGGGTTACTGATTCGCCAGTGGTGCCCAGGCTGACCAGGAACTCTACGCCTCCGCCGATCACGTGTTCAATGACTCTTTCGAGCGCAGCCCAATCTATTTTTCCGTCGTTAAACGGCGTGACCAAAGCGACGCCGGTGCCTTTAAATCGTTCGTGCAGGCTCATGTGCCGTGTGTAATTTTTCGAGGTAAAAGTGCAATTGATCTAAAAAAAACGAAAGGTTTTTATGGCCTGGTGTTTCCAGGAGCAAGTCAAAATCATTTGTCCACTCGCTCGGCGCGCCTACTTTCATGGCTGCATTGGAGCGCACGGCGGCATATATTAGGGGGAGTCGATCTTTAGGATTGAGCACGATGAGCAGGTCGGGGGCAAAGTCTGCAAAGGCATCCAGTGGAGTATTTTTCCAGGAACCGTTAAGAGAGCGGTTTTTTTTGCTAAAAAACGGAAAACCGGGGTCTTCGGGCGGCTGTCGGGCGTCAAAGTACCCGAGGAGTTGGATTGATTTGCCGGATTTTTCCTGTTCCCGGGCCCAGTTTAGTACCTCTTGGCGGTATTGGTTTTCGGTGGCATCGAACACGAGGGCCAGGCTGCGGGCAGTGCGCAAAGAATGCGTTTGGCGCTTGCGCGTGGGATTGTTGGCCAGTCGCCGTAATTTTTGTTTGAGCAGATAGTCCAGCATACAGGACGTTCATTTTATACCGTCCGGGGTTTAAGGCTTTAGATCGTCCTCGGTCAGTTGGTGGTAATGGCCCATTCGGCCGTATTTATCAATGCGCGCCAGGATGCGTTCATCCGGATCCATCGGGAGCAAGGGTTTTAGTTGCTCTATGATGTGGTTTTTAAGCAATTGGGCCATTTCTTCGGGGGCATTGTGTGCGCCTGCAAAGGGTTCCTTAACCACGCCATCGATGATGCCGAATTCGAGCATGTGCTCCGCGTCGAGTTTGAGCGCTTCAGCGGCGATCTCCTTATAGTCCCAGGAGTGCCAAAGGATGGAAGAGCAGGATTCGGGAGAGATGACCGAATACCAGGTATACTCGAGCATGAACACTTTATCGCCCAGGCCGATGCCCAAGGCACCACCGGAAGCGCCTTCGCCGATGATGTAGCAAAGAATGGGGGTGCGCAACTGGGCCATTTCAAACAAGTTTCGGGCAATGGCTTCTGCCTGGCCGCGTTGTTCGGCTTCGAGGCCCGGGTATGCGCCGGGGGTGTCTATGAGGGTAATGACCGGCAGGCCGAAGCGTTCGGCCATTTTCATGAGGCGGAGGGCTTTGCGGTAGCCCTCGGGATTGGCCATGCCGAAATTGCGGTATTGGCGCATTTTGGTGTTTACGCCTTTTTGATGGCCGATGATGACGCAAGC
The DNA here is from genome assembly GCA_049317805.1 of Saprospiraceae bacterium. Lineage (GTDB taxonomy): Bacteria > Bacteroidota > Bacteroidia > Chitinophagales > Saprospiraceae > M3007. The sequence goes on along the minus strand of JBMOHO010000025.1, from coordinate 837 downwards.
CTGCCCGTCGATGATGCCGATGCCACCGATGATGGCATGGTCGTCGCCACCACAACGATCACCGTGCAACTCGATGAAGCGTTCGCACATGGTGTTGACGTAAAACAAGGTGTAAGGGCGCTCTGGGTGACGCGAAAGCTGTACTTTTTGCCAACCATTAAGGTTCGCGTATATTTCTTCGCGTTTAACGGCAATTTTTGTTTCGAGTTCGAGCAGCTTGTCGCTTACATCCACTTCCCCTTGTTCGCCGATGTCCCGGAGTTTTTCCAGTTGTTCATACAGCCCTTCCAAGGGTTTTTCAAATTCCATGAATACCATGCCTGCACATGTTGAGGAGGTGAAAGGAATTGTGTCGGGCGGCAAAGGTACATGGATATAAGGGGAAATGGAAACCGGTTTGTGGCGTAGACAAAAATGATTTCAAATTTTTTTCTTCAAAAAGGTTGCAGAAGTTCATCGTACACCTGTATCTTTGCCCCGCTTTACAACAAAGCAGTTGGATCGGTAGTTCAGTCGGTTAGAATGCCGCCCTGTCACGGCGGAGGTCGCGGGTTCGAGTCCCGTCCGGTCCGCATGAAATGCAAAGATGCCCTTGTAAGTTAGTAGCTTACAAGGGCGCTTTGTTTTCAATCGCATGGTCAGGGAGACTGTTGTTTTCTGGTTTGGTTACGCTGCGTTTTACGGAGGGGAGGAGTCAGTCGTCGTACGGTTTGAGGTTGGAGGGCAGTTCAATTATCAGTGATTTGTCTACTTCGACGGCGTTTACGCGTTTGTTGTATATGTTAACAAGCTTGGTGATGCTGAGTTTGAGATTGTCTGATGCGAATACGCTCATTT
>JBMOHO010000024.1:0-20084 GCA_049317805.1 Saprospiraceae bacterium | reverse complement strand
CGCCGGTACGGTACTTTTAAAAAATATTACCACCCCAAAAAAACCCGTCAAAACCAGCCGGGCCGGGGTAGCGTCCGATGAGCTTGCATTCCGAAATACCAACAGATGCGGCATGGTGTTTCAACGCGTTGAGTTGCTGTTGGGTTGGCATACCGGTGATTACGGCAGCCTGTTTCTTCGAAAGATGTGTTTCGAGTGCCTAAAATGATAAACGTTTATACACTATATCCGAATTTATGTATAAATTTATAACATAAATTCCAACGTTGAATCACCCGCGTTGGTTTTTCATTTTTTTTATCGCATTAATTTTCCACCCAGTAAGGCCATCCTCAATTATAAACATGAGTCATCCCGAATTTATGTAAGGGATGACTCATGTTTGCTTATTAAAACCGCGCAGCCGCAGCCCACGCCTGCTCCAAATTATCTACGCCCACGGCATTCGGCCAGGTCTTTTGCGGGTTGGAGGTCACTTTCTGGTACAGCGCGAGTTGTCTGGGCGAGAGCAGGTTTTCCGGCGACTTGCCTTCCCCGATGAGGCTGTTGGCCCTGGCTGACTGGAGCGTGGTCATGGGTACAAACCGCCAGGGCGTTTGCGCGAGGTAGTATTTCGGCTCCCGGTCAGATCGAAAACCGGTGTTGCCCGAACAGGCTTGAATGCCCTTGGGTTGGGTGCGTTTTTCGAGTTCATTTTTGCTGACGCGGTTGGGGTTGTACTGCACACGCACTACTTCCTTGCCGTCTTGAAACCCCGGTTCGGTGGCAATGACGCCAGGTATCTGTCCGAATGTGCCCTCTCCGCTCCAAAAACAGTACATGGAAAAGGTGGCTGTTTCCAGTCCGGCCTCACGCGCGAGCAGTTCTTCTTCCAGCAGGGCCAGGTAAGTTGGCGACACCGCGCCGCTGAGGTCGAGCGCATGCAACATGCCGCCGACCAGTAGTGCCTGGGACCGGAAATCGGCCATGCGGGGCACGATATCCTGATGGTTTGGGCGCACGATGCGCACCACCGGGTTGTTCCAGGCTGGTTCGCCAAAAATGCGGAGCGCCTCGGCATCGGGGCCACCCTTGTTGTTGTAAATGCACACGGGCACAAACAGGTTTTCAATGGCTTCCACGATCAGCGGATGCGACAAAGGCCCTGCGCCGTATTGCGTGCAGTTGGAACAACCGGGCACTTCCTGAAAAAGGATAAGCAAGGGTTTGCCGGTTTTTTGGGCTTCGGCCGTGCCTTGGTGGATATCGCGCAGCCAGTGCACTTTGCCGAGTTCCACAGGATTATCAGGGGGAGTTGTCGTGGTCAGGACATTGTTTGGCGTGGTCTGCATGGGGTGTGGGTCTGTTGCAGGTGTGCGGTCTGAGGATTCAGGAACGACAAAGGCCGAAAAAGCGGCAAAAAAGAGCAGAAAAAGCGGTTGCATGTGATTGGATTTAATCTTTCAGCCAAATATACCGTTTGTGTGCGATCTTTCCAAGGGGTAATTGGCCGCTGTTCTGTATAGACATATAGCCAGGGAGCCTTTGCTCAACTCCTTTTGCGGTATGTCCACACCGCCAAACCATTCACCACCAGCCCGTACACCAGCACGGATGCGAAATGCCCGCGTACGTCGGCAAACGTGGCACCTTTCATGAGCACCATGCGCATGAACGACACGAAGTACTGCACCGGATTGAGCCAGTTGGCGCGCTGAGCCCAAAGCGGCATGCTTTCTACTGGCGTAAACAGACCGCACATGAGGATAAACACGACCAGAAAAAACCAGGCAGTGAGCATAGCCTGTTGTTGGGTGTCGGCAAAGTTGGATATCAGGAACCCAAGCCCCAACATGCACGGCGCAAACAACAGCGCGAAGCCGAACACCATGAACAGGCTGCCTTCCATGGGAATGTGGAACACAAGATACCCCACCGTCAGCCCCAACGCGAGCATCACTTGAGAAAGCAACCAGAAGGGCAGCAGTTTGCCGAGGATAAACTGCCATTTTTTAAGCGGCGTCACGTTGAGCTGGTCGATGGTGCCCATCTCGCGTTCTCGAACAATGTTGAGTGCCGTCAAAAAACAAATGATGAGCGACACGATTTCGCCAAGGATGCCTGGCACCATGAACGCTTTGTAGTCGAGTTCGGGATTGTACCAGTTGCTGTACGCTACCTGTATGCCCCCGGGGTTTATGCCGGATTCGGTAAGACCGAGATCGGGCATGTCGCGGCGAAAATCCTGCACAATGCCGTTGGCGTAACCCATGGCGATGCCGGCTTTGGAAGCGTTGATGGCGTTGGCGTTGATGGCAATGTTGGCATGCCCTTCGTGCGCAAGGGCGCGCTCAAAGTCGGACGGGATTTCGATGATCAGGTCTACCCGGTCGGAAGCCAGCTCTTTGTCGGCCTCAGCCCGCGAAAACCCTGCGTATTTGACCTGAAAATACCCACTGCCGCTGAATTTGTTGACTAAGCGCCTGGAGGCGGGCGACAGGTCGTGGTCTACCACGCCCAACGCCAGGTTTTTGATCTCATAGTTGGCTGCAAAAGACAACAACAGCGTTTGCACTACGGGCATAATAAGCAACAGCGGCAACATGGTGCGGTTGCGGAATATCTGGAGAAATTCTTTTTGAACGAGGAAAAGGACTGTGCGCATGGTTTAACCATTTGATTTAACTGTAATGTATTCATCCTGTGAGCATATTCGCAAGACGAGTAGGATTACTCCAGTTTATCTTTAAAATTCCTTAAACTCAATACCAGGAAAAACAACGCCATACCCAACAACACAAGCGTTTGTGGCCACAAAACCTCCAGCCCAACGCCTTTGATCATCACCCCTTTGACAATGGGATTGAACCAGGTGGCTGGAATGGCATACCCGATTACCTGCAGCGCCCAGGGCATGCTCTCCCTTGGAAAAATAAATCCGGAGAGCAACATGGTGGGCATAAGCAGGCCCAGGGCCGACATGAACATGGCGCCCATCTGGTCATTCGCACGGGTAGAGATCAATATACCCAACGATAATGCCACAAACGTGTACAAAATACACTCCAATGCCAGCAAAAACACGTTACCCCGCATCGGCATGCCAAAAATGGTCATGCTCAGCACAATCACCACTACCGTGCTTACCAAGGAGAGCAACAGGTATGGGCTCGTTTTGCCCAAAATGATCTCTAACGGCTGTAAAGGCGACACCAGCAGCACCTCCATGGTGCCCAACTCCTTTTCGCGGGCTATGGTAATGGACGTCATCATGGCCGATACCAGCATCAGGATCAAGGTGATGACTCCGGGCACAAAAGTAAACACCGCTTTTTGTTCCGGATTGTACTGCATGCGCGTTTGCACGTGAATAACCGGAACGGCGCCCGCCAGGCCATTGGATTTTTGTTGCCCAAAATTGAACACAATGGCCTGAGCGTATTGAATCAACGCAGTAGCCGTATTCGGATCGGAGGCGTCGCCAATAATTTGCAAGGCCGTATGGCCTTCTTGTGCGAGTTGCTTCCCGAATTGGGGCGGAAAAACAACCGCCATTTTGATTTTACCAGATCGGAAAGCAGGCTCCAGTTGGTCGGCCGATTGCAGCGTACTTGCCACATGAAAGTAACCGCTGGAGACCAATTTGTTTGTCAGGGCAATGCTCTCCACATCTTTTGACTGATCGAGTACCGCTATGTTGGTGTCCTTGATTTCGTTGGACAACACAAAACCAAAGAGCAACACCTGTGCCAGCGGCATGCCAAACAGGATGAGCAAGGTGCGCCGGTCGCGCAGGATGTGGCGGAACTCTTTTTGAAAAAAGGATTGCAGGCGGCGGATGTTCATGATGCAGTATTTTGTGGTCGGGCAAGGATTCGGAAGGCTTCGTCCATGGACGCTGCCTGAAGTTGGTTTTTTACATTTCGCGGGGTATCCAGCACCTTGATCTGGCCGTCGACCATGATGCTCACCCGGTTGCAATACTCGGCCTCGTCCATGTAATGGGTGGTCACCATGAGGGTTACGCCGTTGTGTGCCGCTTCGTATATCAGATCCCAAAACTGTCGGCGCGTGAGCGGATCGACGCCGCTGGTGGGTTCGTCGAGAAACACTACGCCGGGCTCGTGCAACAGGGCCACCGTGAACGCGAGTTTCTGGCGCCAGCCCAAAGGCAAGCTGCCCACCAAGGCATTTGCCTGGTCTTCCAGTTGGAGTTTCTCCAGCATTTGAGCGGTTTTTTCTTTAATTCGGGCATTGCTCAGGCCATAGATACCACCGTACAAACGAATGTTTTCGCGCACCGTCAAGTCTTCGTACAAACTGAATTTCTGGCTCATGTATCCAATGCGTTGCTTGACCTTGTCGGGGTAACGCAACACATCGTATCCTGTCACATTGGCCGAGCCGCTGGTGGGCTTCAGCAGGCCGGTAAGCATTTTCAGCGCGGTGGTTTTGCCCGCTCCGTTGGCACCGAGAAAACCAAAAATTTCGCCCCGACGCACATCAAATGAGATGGCATCCACGGCCTTAAAGGCACCAAAATTTTTGGTGAGCTGATGGACAGAGATGATGTTCTGGGGTGTGGCACTTGGATCGAGGGGCATGGGTCAGGCGTTGATGAAATCAATGAAGCAATCCTCAATGGTGGGTTTCGTTGGAAAAACCTCAATGTTTTGGTGGTTGTTTTTTTTCAGGAAATGCAGGATGTCCTCTTCGTTCCAGGTATCAGTCAGCAGCGACAAATGTGCGTATTCCCCAAAAGCATAACATCCGGCTGCCTGGTCCAGCTTCCGCAAGTCCTGCATAAGGCCGTACATGTTGTCGGAACGTACTGCATACAAAGGATGCCGATACGCGCTGGTAACGCCATCCGGAGTGTCTACCGTGAGTATTTGTCCGTGTTGAATGAGGGCCACGCGGTCGCACAGATCGGCTTCGTCCATATAAGCGGTGCTGACGAGCATGGTAAGTCCCTTGGCCTGCAACGCCTTGAGCATTTCCCAAAATTCTTTGCGCGACACGGGGTCAACGCCGGTTCCGGGCTCATCGAGCAACAGCACCCGGGGCTCGTGAATGAGCGCACAACACAAGGCCAACTTCTGTTTCATGCCGCCCGACAATGCGCCCGCCCGGCGTTTTTTAAACGGTTCAAGCTGTACATAAATGTCTTTGATCAGCTCGTAATTGGCCTCAATGGTTGTACCAAAAACGGTGGCAAAAAACGCCAGATTTTCTTCGACCGATAGATCTTGATACAGCGAAAACCGCCCCGGCATGTACCCGATCATTTGTCGAATCTGTTTGTATTGTTTTACAGTATCGAGTCCGTCAATGGTGGCTGTGCCGAGGTCAGGAGACAATAACGTGGCTAATATGCGGAAAAGCGTGGTTTTGCCCGCGCCATCGGGTCCAAGGAGCCCAAAGATTTCGCCAGCGCGCACGTGGAGCGATACCTCCCGGAGGGCGCGGACGGCTTTATAGGACTTGGAAATGTTTTGAATGTCGATCATACCAAGCATCAATTTGCCGGAAACATGACCTCGCCAGGCATACCGATCTTCAACTTGCCGTCGTTACCCACTTTGATCTTCACCGCGTACACCAGGTGTACCCGTTCGTCTTTGGTTTGGATCACCTTGGGCGTAAACTCTGCTTCGGACGCAACCCAGGTTACCCTTCCGGGAAAACTGGTGTACCCGCCATCAGGCGCGTCGATGCGCACCGAAACCGTTTGTCCGGTTTGCAGACGGCTCAACTGGTCGCCCGCCACGTAGGCGCGAAAAGTGAGGGTATCCATATTGGCCAGTTTGTACAAGGGCTTTCCAAAAGTGGTGATTTCACCGGCCTCTGCATACTGCACCAACACTGTACCTGCAACGGGGTTTACCAGTCGGCACTTGGCAAGTTGATCGTCTATGCGTTCAATTTGTTTTTGCAGCGGCAAAATTTCGGCCATCAGCCCTGTTTTTTGGGTGTTGAGGACGGCGTCGGTTGCTACACGTTGTTCACGGGTCACTGCCATTTGTTTATTAATCAGGTCAATCTGATCGTTCACGTCATCAAGCTGTTTGGGGAGCGCTGCGTCTTGTTTGAGCAGGTTTTGCACGCGTTGTTTTTCCCTTTCCAGCGCGCTGATTTGCTTGCGAGAAGCTTCCAGTTGTTTTTCATATACGGCCAATTGCTCCCGGATGGCGGGGCTTTTGGCCGCTACGGCGCGTATGTTGGCCTGGAGTTGCGCCCGTTGCAGGATCAGCTGTGTAGAATCCACAAAACCAATGACCTGGCCGGCTTTCAGTACCATGCCTTCGTCTATGGTGAATTGCAGGATTTGGCCGCTGGCTTCGGCGCTGATGATGCGTTCTTCTGCTTCAAAATTACCGAAGGCATCGGCAGCAGGACCGTTGTTGTTGCAAGAGGCCCACAAAAAGGGCAAAACAAGGAATGCAAGACGTTTCATGTGTTGGAAAAAAGTTTATTGGCCGTTGCGGGCTTTGTACATTTCTATGGCCTGCAGGGCCTGAATTTCGTGGGTTTTGCGGGTCAAACGGGCCTGGGTGAGCAAATTCACCTGAGCGAGATAGTCGGTTGTGGTCATCACGCCATTTTGCACCTGGGCGTCGGCGCGTTGGACAATGTCCTCCTGAAGGGCAATGATGGCGTCGTCTTGTTGGAGCAGGGCACCGGCTTTGGCGGCATTGCCGCGGTCTTTCAGGTTATACGCTGCAATGCGCTGATCCAGGGAAGCGCGCTGGGCGTCGAGGCTGAGTGCCTGGAGCGACAACACTTGTTGTTGCCTTTTGCTATTGCCCCAGTCCACTGGCGTCCAGGCGGCCCGTACACCCAGCATGGCAAACGGTTGAAAGTCGGTTTCGAAAAAATTCAGTGGATTGGGCCTGCCCATACCGCCCTGCCCAAATGCTTCGACGCGTGGTTGCAGCCGTAGCCTGAGGGCCTCGTTTTGCAGGTCGATGAGTTTTTTCTGCACGTCCAGCAAGGCATATTCCGGCCTGTCAGTGGCGGCTTCCACAAAAGTGGTTGAAATGTTGGCCGATTGAAGGGAGAAAATGCCGTCCGGTTTACCAATCCACGTTCCCAAAACTTGTTTCAGGGTTTGTTGGTCAATGCGGTTTGCGGCTATTTGCTGTTCATGCTGCTGAATTTGAATGCGCACCTGATCTGCGGAAGTGCGCAAGGCCACGCCTTGTTCTACCTGAGCTTCCGACTGCCTGAGGCGTTGTTCGAGGGTTTGCCGGCTCGACAGGAGTATTTGTTCGCTTTCCTGCAGGAGCAGGATGTTGAAGTATAAATCAGTTACCGTTTCCCGGAGGCCGAACGCGTCCACGTCGGTTTGAGCGGCAGTGAGGGCACTATTCAGCACCTGTTGTTGAGCGGTGAGGTTGTCGTAGCCGCCGTCCCAGATTCGCTGCGACACGTCGAGGGTGGCCTTGTACTGATCTTTGGGAATATCCGGAGCTGCAAATGCCGGATTGTCAAACGGCAACTTGAACACATCTGTTTGCCAGGACGCCTGGGCGTTCACCCCGATGCGGGGCAGGTTGTTGCGTTTGAGGCTTTCGTTTTGCAAGGTGCTGGTTTGGTCGGCATAGCCTTTTCTTGCCTGCAGCGGGTTGTTTTCTACGGCAAGCCGTCGGCAGTCTTCGATGGTGAGCGACTCCTGTGTATGCGCAAAGTGTGCTGACAGGAGCAAAAAAATGGCGAAAAAAGTCGTTTTCATCGCAGTTTTATCGTCCTATGAGTATACATCTCGGACGAATTTTTTATGGTTAAACTTTTTGGTTAAACTCATGGCAAAAAAACATTACGGCTTCAATGCGCCGTGTACAAAACGCTTCACTTCTGCTTTCCGCCCGTTCACGTAATGTTGCCATTCCTGGTTGTCCATGCCCATCACTGCGCGCAGCATAGGCCTGGCCAAAAAGGGAAATACACACATGGCCAGCACATTGGAAATGAGGTGTGCAGGCTCAATGTGGCGTACCCGGCCCTCTGCTATGGCTTCATGCAGTTGTTCGATCAACTTCTGTGGTTTAGGCAGTTCTCCCGGAAGGATGTTTGCAAAAAAATGGTCAGGCCGTTTATTCATTTCGGTTATCACAAACAATGGCACAAATGTGTTGCGGCTCACCGTGTCTATATAAAGGTCTATCATGTTGTCCAGTTTTTCCTCTAAAGGCAGATCCGATTCCAGCGTTTTGCGCAACATTGGAAACACGCGCCCAATCACCTGTTTGGTCACGGCCTCAAACAACTTGTCTTTTGTCCTGAAATAATAGTGCAAAAGGGCCTTGTTGATGCCCGCCCGGTCGGCAATTTCCTGCATTTTAGCGCCTTCAAGCCCCTTTTGGATAAACTCCTCGCGGGCAGCCTCAAAAATCCGCTGCTCAGTGCCCATGTCTTCAGGAGAGACAGGCTGTTTACCAAGTGGTTTAACTGTTTGGTCAATCATGCCACAAAGGTATTTAACCATTTGGTTAAATCCAAAAAAATTTCAATTTTTTTCCTGCGACCTAAAAATCAAACGTTATCCCCTGCGCCAAAGGGAGTGTTTCCGTGTAATTGATGGTGTTGGTTTGACGGCGCATGTACGCTTTCCACGAATCAGAACCCGATTCGCGGCCGCCGCCAGTTTCCTTTTCGCCTCCAAAAGCGCCGCCAATCTCGGCGCCTGAAGTGCCGATGTTCACGTTGGCGATGCCACAATCGGACCCGGCTGCGCTCAAGTACCGTTCTGCTTCCCGCAGATTGGTGGTCATGATGGCCGAAGACAGTCCTTGCGGCACGCCGTTCTGTATGGCAATGGCCTCATCAAGGTCTTTGTATATCAGCAGGTACAAAATGGGTGCAAAAGTTTCGTGCTGCACAATCGGCCATTCGTTTTGAGCCTCTGCAATGCAAGGTTTCACATAACAGCCGCTTTCGTATCCCGGGCCATCCAGCACACCGCCTTCTACCACAAATGTGCCGCCTGCCTTTTTGACCTCCTCAATCGAGTTGAGATACAGCTGCACCGCGTCGCGGTCTATCAGCGGCCCCACATGGTTGTTCGGGTCCAGCGGATCGCCAATGCGCAATTGCGGGTAGGCGTTTGCAAGCGCGGTTTTGACCTCGTTATACATGCTTTCATGCACAATCAGGCGGCGGGTGGTGGTGCACCGTTGTCCGCAGGTACCCACAGCGCCAAACACGGCACCGGTGAGCACCAGCTTAAGGTCGGCCGATGGGGTCACAATAATCGCATTGTTGCCGCCCAATTCCAGCAGACTGCGTCCCAGGCGGCCCGCTACGGTTTGGCCCACTATTTTGCCCATGCGCACGCTGCCCGTTGCACTGATGAGCGGCACGCGTGCATCTTTGGTCATGTATTCGCCCACGAGGTAATCACCGTTGATGACCGAACTGATGCCTTCCGGCAAATTATTGGCTTTCAATACTTTTTGAAACAAAAGTTGGCACGCAACGGCGCACAGGGGCACTTTTTCTGAAGGTTTCCACACGCACACGTCGCCGCATACCAATGCAATCATGGCATTCCAGGCCCATACTGCCACCGGGAAATTAAACGCCGAAATGATGCCGACCACACCCAGCGGGTGCCATTGTTCGTACATGCGGTGACCCGGACGCTCGCTGTGCATGCTCAGGCCATACAGTTGGCGGGAGAGTCCCACAGAAAAATCGCAGATGTCAATCATTTCCTGCACTTCACCCCAGCCTTCCTGCAGGCTTTTGCCCATTTCATAGGATACTAAGCGGCCGAGTGGGTCTTTGTATTCGCGCAGCACTTCGCCGTATTGGCGCACGATTTCACCGCGTTTGGGTGCGGGCATGTTGCGCCACACCAAAAAGGCTTCCTGGGCGCGCGCCATGACCTGTTCGTAGGCTTCACGGGTGGTGGTGCTCACCGCACCAATGAGGGCACCGTCGACCGGCGAATGGCTTTGAAGGGATTCCGCGCTGCCATTCAGGCTTTCCTGTCCGGTCCATGTACCGGCGTTTTGGGCACCTAAGCCCAATTGCTGCAAAAATTCTTTAGATTGCATTTTAGTCGTTAGTCGGTTAGTCTTTGTTGTGCGTTTTAGAGTTTTAAACAAGAAGCGCAAATAAGTTTGCGATATGTTTGCAGTTCATTGAAATACAGGACAAATCTATGCCAAGAGCAAAAGGTGCTGGTCTTCGCCACAGTATTGTGGAGGGCCAGCAAAAAGGCAAAACACTTCATCAATTAGCTGCCGAGTATCAAGTTAGCTACACTACGGTACAAACTTTATGCAGCCGTTACAAAACTTTAGGAGAGAGCGGTTTAAACCCTCGCTACAAGGCGTGTGGGAAAAAGCGCCCTGGGGCTGATGACTTTATTTTTCGGGCGGTTCGTTGTATGAAGGCATGGCATCCAAAGTGGGGTGCTGAAAAAATTCGTAGTGAGATGTTGATGCGTCGTCCGGATTTAATTATTCCCCCTTGTCGTACCCTACAGCAATGGTTCCATTACACAGGTCAGGCAAAAAAACAGAATAAGCAGCCCCAGGCATTTCCTCGGTGGGCTACGGCGGTTCATGAAGGGTGGCAAATCGATGCTAAAGAAGAGATGCAGACCTTGGATGGCATAAAAAACTGCTGGCTAAATATCAAAGATGAGCATAGTGGGGCAGTTATTGATCCGCCGGTTTTCCCCCTTTAGGAAAATCTGTGAGGTACCGCTATTAGATGTACAGTCAGCCCTGATTAGTGTTTTCCACCGTTGGGGAGTGCCACAATGGATCAAAGTAGATAATGGTAGACCTTTTGGCGACCCACAACGTCAAATCGTTCCGCCTCTGGCCTTATGGCTGATTTTCTTAGGCATCCGTGTAGTATTCAATCGACCCAGAGTGCCCCAAGACAACGCCAAAGTGGAACGAAGTCAAGGTGTACTGTCCAAATGGACAGAGTGGCAAAAATGCTACGATGCTTCTGAACTTCAGTGTCGTATGTGGGAAGAAACGGATTTCCACAATATGCATTACCCAGTTAGAAGGCTCGGAAACCAAACCCGTATCCAAGCCTTTCCAACCCTCTTACAATCACCAAGAGCTTTCAATCCCAGAAATAATGACATTACTGGCGTACTTGAATTCATCACAAATGGGCATTGGGAGCGCACCGTATCAAAAAACGGCCAAATCAGCCTATGGGGGCAAAGACTCCAAATTGGACAGCACTTTGCGCACCAACAAGTGAGCATCAAACTAGATGCTAAGCTCAACCGATGGTTAGTATTTGATCTAGCTTGTAACTGCATCAAAACGTTTGACACCGCGTTTACCGCAGAAAATTTGTGGCGATTGGATTTGTCCTGAATGTCAATGAACTACAAAATTGTTGAAAACTTATTTGCGCTTCTTGTTTAAAACTCTAAAACGCACAACATCTTTTAGTCGTTAGTCGGTTAGTTATTAGTGTACCATGTGCAAGAACACGTTGGTAAACCAGTTGGCGTCCGACTTGATGAGGGCGTCGAGCGTCTGGTTTGCTTTGTTGGAAAACAACCTGATGTCTTTCACCACCTCGGTGAAGCTTTCTGAATCCGGGCAATTGACTTCTACATTGGCCACTTCGTCCAGCACTTTCAACATGGGCTCCAGTTCCTTTTTTTTGCGGTGTATCATGATTTGTCGCACCACCGTCCACATCTCTTTTTCGGCGTAAAAAAATTCTTTGCGCTCGCCAGCCTTGAGCTGCTTGTGCACCAGGCCCCAGTCGAGCAAAGCGCGCAGGTTCATGTTGGCATTGCCGCGCGAAATATTGAGGGCTTCCATTACCTGATCTGCCGTCAGGGGTTCGGGCGCAATCAACAACAGCGCATGCACTTGCGCCATGGTGCGGTTGATGCCCCATTCACTGGCCATTTTACCCCAGGATTCAATAAACTTTTCTTTGCCTTCTTGTACCGTCATGCCGCCTTTGCCGAATGGCTGTTTAAAAAACTGTAATGGACTTCGCTTTGTTTAACCTATTGACAGTGGACTTAACCGTATTTCTGAATCTATTGTTTTCAAAAAGTACTGAAAATTCAAATCTTTGATGCACCCTGCTCCAGTTGAACAAATTGGTCGTCTTTTGACCGACCAATCCACCAACAACCTTTCCCTGGTGCTTGAATTGGCCGCAGGTTTGGGCCACGATGCCGCCTCGCTCCGGGGCTATGTGTTTGGCATAGCGGTGTTTGGTGCCGACCGGCACATCCGCGGGCGCGCCCTGGGCATTTTGGGTGCCATCAGTACCGAACAGACGATGCTGGAGGCGCGGCGTTTGCAAGAAAGCGCGCAGTATCATTTTGATGATGCGGCTTATTTTTCGCGATGGCGAAATGCCGAACTCGATCCGTTTGATGTATTGCTGGCCTACAAAATGTGCGCCTGGCACCGCGGCACACGGCCCGACGCCACGTTTGCCGCCATCGCACACCAGTCGCTCAACCTCTCTGCCTACGAACTCCCTTCGCTTACTCCGGGCATCGCGGCTTTTCACTTTGTCCGCTACATTTGGTTGCCCGCGCATACCGGATTCGACCTGGAGGGATCGTTGGCCCACTTGATGCCACTTCCGCTGGAAAGCGTCTATTTGGAAAACAACAAGTTGCCCGTATTTCCGGTGGAACTGCTGGCGATGCCCCAACTGCAAACGCTCAGCATCCGCCGAGGCAAACACCGTCCGCGCCAGCCCATGCAAACACCCGAAGGCGGCCCCTGGGACAGCACGCGCCTCGAAAACCTGATCATTGAAGGCTATCCGATGGCGGAAGACATACAACTGGGCCCTTTTCCGAACCTGCGCGAAGCCGACATCCAGCGCTGCCGCCTGCACAGCATGGCATTTCTGGACCAATCGCCCCTGCTCGAACGCTTGCGCCTGCGCGGCAACCAATTGCAGTCGTTGCCGCCTTTCCTCAGCCAGCTGACGCACCTGCGAGAGATGGACCTGACGGAAAACCCGTGGCAGGTCATTCAACTGGATCTGACGGGCTTGAGTGCTTTGCAAAAGTTTCAGGTGTCGAAATAAATTGGGCAAAAAAAGTTGCTAAATACCTGTAACATATGTTATCTTTGTAGCGTGGATTTTCAGAAAGGACTTCAAAAAATTGTTCAAGTATTTGACAAAGAATCGCTGCCTTACATGATTGTGGGTGGCTTTGCTTTGAGTTATTACAACCGATTTAGATTCACAGCAGATATCGATTGTGTATTGCAAATGCATCCACATAACATAGAAAAAATCGTTAAACATTTTCCGGATTGGATGCCTTTTCTCGAGGCATTCCAAGAAAATGCAGAGCGGGGAATACTTTTTAACTTAACCGACTTCTCCACTGGTGTGAAGTATGACATTATGCTTTATCAGGATAATGATTATAATTGGACAGCTTTTGAACGCAGAAGATTTGTTGATTTTATGAACGTAAAGTGTTATATTTCTTCACCAGAGGATTTGATAATTTCAAAGCTAATGTGGTATGGCGCCTCAAAAAGTGCTAAACAGCTTGAGGACATCAAGTTTTTACTACAAGAACATTCACTAAATCTACAGTATTTGGAAATTTGGATCACCCGATTAAACATTCCACGCTATGGACTATTCTGAAAACATCCGCGCATCCGAACAATCAGATTTAATATACGCCCAATGGTATGCCCAGCTTCCAGATGAGCAGAAATCCCGTTTTTTTCTAAGTGCTTTCGACATGGTTGCTGAACAAATTCGCAAAGACGCTGTAGCAAACAATTCGTTTTGTACAGAGGCTGATATATTGCTTCGATTTGTAGAGATGACCCAAAAAGAAGATTATTCAGTCGAGGTGATGACATTTATGCGCAAAAAATTTATTGAAAAATCAGAAAAAGAGTGGCAACAACGCTTTCGAAAAATGCGCTCATCGCTTAACTGGTCATACGAAGACATCAGTCGATTCATCGGCGCAAGTAATGGCGCATCGGTTAAAGCGTCCATCAACAGAAAATTACCGGCGTTCGCCAAACTTGCAGTTTGCGTGTTTGAAAAGTTGACTACTGGAAACCAAGAATGATGCTGCCAATCATTTAAAGTGCTAAGCAATACCTTTAATAAAACCTGTCCAAAAAGAATACATACATCATTTTACAAAACAGAAAGAGTACCAGGTTGATCAAGTTGTATACTCAGAAAGCGAAAATTCTAAACAAAAATAGAATGAGCATTTCGATTGACGCTGATGCACTCAGCGCGGTCAGTATTCAATCGGCTGCTGCCGAGCAACGTTCAATGGCTATTAAACGAACTCGTTGTTCATGTGTTTCTTTCCTCCATGCATACCCTCGACCAACTTGCCCAAACCGCCATTGCACTCCTCCTCCGCGAGCCCTTTTACGCGCACCTGCTCTCTGGACTCAATAAGGAGGTGGTGGGGCCAGGGCATCCTGTAGACACCCTTGCGGTGAGCCATACCACCAAGGGCTACACCTTATATGTGAATGAACAGTTTTGGTCTACCGTGCTCACCAAACCCGAACACCGATACGGCGTGCTGAAACACGAACTGCTGCACCTTGTGTTTCGCCATTTGCAGGTAATGGATGCGCATTTTGACCGCCACCTCCTCAATGTGGCCTTTGATCTCGTGGTCAACCAATACGTAGAGCGCTCCATGCTGCCCGACGACAGCCTGTTTCTGCATACGTTTCCCGACCTCGATCTGCTGCCCGGTCAAACCTGGTTTTACTATTATAAACAACTCGAAACGGTCAAAAAAAGCCAGGACGGCGACAACCCCAACGCCCCGGCACGCGAAAGCCTGCAACGCATCCGCGCCGATAGCCACGGGCTGGAGCGCCACCAACCCTGGCAGGCCCAAGACAACCGGTCCGAGCTCGAAAAAAGCCTCGCCGATACTCAACTCGATGGACTCCTCCGCAGCGCCCACCAGCGCAGCAGCGCCCAAGCCTGGGGCAGCCTGCCTTCCGATGTACGCGAACAGCTCCAAAGTATCCTGATGCCTGCGGGCAGCCGCATCGACTGGCGCCGCGTGCTCCGCCTTTTTGCAGGCACTACCGGTAAAACCTACTTGAAAACAACCCTTAAACGCCCCTCCAAACGGTACAGCACTGTTCCCGGCAACGTCCTTCGCCACAAACAGCGCCTGCTGGTGGCCATTGACACCTCCGGCAGCATCGGACAAACCGAGTTAAACCAGTTTTTTAGCGAGCTGTTTTTCCTCTGGCGCGCTGGTGCCACCATTGATGTGGTGGAGTGCGACACCCGAATCCATCAACGTTACGCCTACCGCGGCCGCACGCCACAAGCCGCTACCGGACGCGGCGGCACCAACTTTCAGGAACCCGTCGAACTCGCCAACAAAGAGAAACCGGATGGCCTCGTCTATTTCACCGACGGGTTTGCCCCCGATATCCAAATTGCGCCCCGCATACCCACTTTGTGGGTGCTCACACCCGGCGGTTTGGCCGACAACCACCCCCAGTATGCCCGGCTTCCCGGCCGGAAAGTGCGCTTTGCCGCCGGCATTTGAATGCTGCGGAGGAAAGTTGTTAAATCCCCCCGAAAAAAAGTCCACTTGTCGTTAATATTGTTATAAAATACATATCGAATATCTCTTTCCTTCATTATCATTGCGTTTTTCCTTCATCATGACTCCCGAATCCGTAAAACAATCCATCGCCGAAGGCCGCCTCGAAGAGGCGTTGCAAGCCCTTGTTGCCCTGTTAGAATCCAACCCGAATGCGGGCGAACTGGCACAGGCGGCGCGCGTCAACCAGGCCGATTTGTACCAGCTCAAGGCGCAAACCATCAAAGGTACGGTCTCCAACGAGGAGGCCCGTCTGATCAACAATCAAGTGGCCGACAACGCCCTGCTGATCCTTGGCCGCTTCCAGCAAGGCAAAACTACGCTGAGCGACCCCATTCCGGTGCGCGAACGTGCAAACGCCTGGCGGTATATTGCTTTAGGCGGCGCAGTTGCGCTCATTGCGGCCTTTTTATTCTGGAATATCCGAAACCGGAAAAACGCTGAAACCGAGTGTCCTACGTTTGGCAAAAATGCCGCTTTGCGCGTACTGATCCTGCCCATGCGCCAAACCGGCACGCTCCAAAACGAAGAGCCGGAACTGGAGATCATGGACGGCCTCAACAAGTACATCGGCAAAACGCCTGGCCTGAGCGCCATTGCTGACGTGAACGAAAACTACAACATCGAAGACAATTACCCCAACCCGGAGGAAGCAGCCATCATTGCGCGAAACTGCAACGCCCAAATGATCGTGTGGGGCCGGTTCAACCAAAATGCACCCAATAATTACCGCCTCGACGTGCAGTACAAGTTGCTTGACGCAGCCGGGGTGCGGGCCGGAGGCGACACCACCATCAACCGCTTGCTTACCGTAACCGATGAAGGCGCGTGGACCCACGACGCTGCCGCTGTCGTCCGCCTGCTGTATGCCGTTATTGCCAACCAAGCCAACGTCCGTATTGCATCCGAGGTCATGGATGAGCTGACCAAACCAGATATGAAAATTTCAGCCAATACCATCGATACTACCGTTAACCTGGTACTGGCCGACGCCTACATCATGAAGGGGGAAACGAAAAAGGCCGTGGATTTATATGACCAAATTCTTGAGGTTTATCCGGAACAAAAAACGGCCCTCACCAAGCGCGGGGCGCTGTTGTTTGAACAAAAGGACTATACAGGAGCAGCCCGCGATCTGGAGGCGGCGGCCCCTGACCCTAAATCAATTGACCCCCATCTTCAGGAACTTCGAATTGACGCCTACCTGAAAAGCGGCCAAACCGAAAAAGCCAGTCTGGACATTGAAGTCATTCGTGAAAAAGGCATAAAAGACGAAACCTGGATCAATCAAAAAGCCGATGAGTTGTCGAGCCTTAAAACCAAACTGCAAAACGAATTGAAACCCCTGAACCAATTGGCTGCTTCTCCAAAAGCCACAGATAAAACCCGCATGAAGGCCGGTAAAGCCAACCTGGCTACAGGAGACCACGATAAGGCGCTCAAAAACGCAGAAACCATACTGGATCATAATCCCCTGTCCAGAGAAGCCATTTCGCTTAAAGTGGAAGCGTTGGTAGCCAAGGGCGACACTGGGCTTGCCGTTGATCTGCTTCGTCAGGCACAAAAAGTGGGCGTCGAATTGAAAAACTTAGAGCTGGCGCCCCGGACCAAGGCCGCTGTTCAATCTAAACAGTGAACGGTTGAGTATATTCTGCTGAATGTTTTGTCGTTCAATACTTACTCCAACCATTTCTTCTTGTCCGCCTGATCGCCTAATTGTTCCCAAGTGAGCAGCAGATCAGCCGGTCCAACAGCATGTGGTGCCACCTCGTAGTCGTTGTAATGAAAACGAATGCCTTTGGATTCCACGGCCACGTTTTTAGGCAGGGGCAGCGATTTTATTTCCGGAAAAAGCAAATCGGAGAGATTGCCGCTTGCATCTCCGTTTTTTTCAGCCAAATAGGCTTTTTCCAGCATCGGCAACACGGCGTTCGGGTCTTTCAGAAAATCTGCAGCGCCAAGGGCTTTCCCGGTGGTCAAATCATACGTGGTAATGGTCGCAGCGCTGTTGGGGTGGGCACCGCCGAGGTAAGAGTCCGACAGGATTTCTACGGTGATGATGCGGTTATTCAGTACCGGTACGTTGCCGCTTGCATTCAGGGTCCACGCTGTTATGGCACTTTCTGGTATTTCGGCACGAAGCTGTTTGAAAAAATTAAAAACGGCATTCGATGCGGAATCAATCATAACAGGAAAGGCCAGCTCCGCATATTTGTCATCTGTGTCCAAAATTTTTCGGTACACCCGCTGAATATCGTTGTTTAGCGTGTCTGTGATGGCAATGTTGCCGCCCACCAAAACCGGATAGCTGATGTTCAGCAAAACGCAGGCGCTGTCGTTTACACACAGCTTGCGTTCTACTTTTTGCAACTCCGACTTGAGGGGGGTGGATGGCGTGGTTTTAGGTGCCGGCGACTGGCAGGCAAACAACACCATAAAAACGGGAAAAAGTGGAAAAAAGCGGCGCATCATGTTCAATTTGAACACAAAGTTACGCAAAACAAACACGTATTACTCCATTACTTCGCCTGCAGACTGTTTTTCAAACAGTTCGGCATAATAACCGCCCTGGTTCAACAATTGTTCGTGCGTACCATGCTCCACAATCTGGTGGTTTTCGCCCAGCACGATGATGTTGTCGAACTCCAGCATGCCGTAAATGCGGTGTGTGATGATGATGGCCGTTTTGTCGGCCAGGGCTTGTGTGAGGTAACCGAGTATCTGGTTTTCCGTGTTGGTATCTACTGCTGAAAGGCAATCGTCGAGCAGCACAATGTCCGGGGTTTTGGCAAAAGCGCGGGCGATGCTCACGCGTTGTTTTTGGCCGCCAGAAAGGGTCACGCCTCGTTCGCCCACCACCGTGTCATAGCCTTTGGGCAAGGCCATGATGTCTTCATGTACTGCGGCGCTGGCGGCATAGAATTCGGCGTCTTCGCGGCTAAGGCCGTCGCGCCCGAAAGCGATGTTGCCATAAACCGAGTCCGAAAACAGAAACAAATCCTGTGGTACATAACCAATACGGCGGCGCAGGTTGGCCAGGTCGTGTTCCCGGATGTCCCGACCGTCAATCAGGATCCGGCCCTCGGTCACGTCGTACATGCGCACCAGCAAGTCGGCGATGGTGGTTTTGCCTGAGCCGGTACGGCCAATGATGGCAAGTTTTTGTCCGGGGTTAATTTCAAAGGAAACGTTTTGCAGGGCGCGGATACCGGTATCCGGGTACACAAAACCCACATTTTCAAACACAATATGCCCTTTCAAGGGCCGGGGATCATCTACGGGGTTGATGATGGTGGGCTGCGTGAACAGAAATTCGTTGATGCGTTTTTGAGATGCGGCGGCCTGTTGGCTCAGCGAGGCTATCCAGCCGATGGCCGTTACGGGCCAGGTGAGCATGTTGATGTAAATGACAAACTCCGCAATGTTGCCTGCTGTAATGTTGCCCGCAATGGCCTGCAAACCGCCTACGTATACGGTAATGATGGTGCTGGCGCCAATCATGAGCATCATGAGCGGAAAGAAAAACGCGTCGATGCGGATAAGGCCCAGCGATTTCATCCGGTAATTTTCACTTTGCTGCGCAAAATAGTCGCCCATGGGCGCTTCCTGCGCGTAGCTTTTCACCACCCGGATGCCGCTGTATACTTCTTGGGCCGAACTGGTGAGGACGGCCAGTTGCTGCTGAATTTTTTCGCTGCGGCGGTTTATGAGCGTGCTGATGTAGTAAATGGATACACTGAGAAACGGCAGGGGCAGGAGCGACCAAAGCGTGAGTGTCACGTTGACCCGCAGCATGGCCGTTATGGTGAGCGCAAACAAAAACACCAGATCCAGCCCGTACAAAATGGCCGGGCCGAGGTACATGCGCACTTTGGATACGTCTTCGGAAACACGCGACATGAGGTCGCCTGTGCTGTTGCGCTTGTAAAACGCAAGGTCAAGCTTTTCGTAATGGGTAAAAATTTCCTGGCGGAGGTCGTACTCAATCAGGCGGCTCATGACAATAATGGTCTGCCGCATGAAAAACATAAACAGTCCCATGAGCAAGGCCAAACCAATGACGGCGGCACCAAACCATGCGATTTGAGTGCTCAACTCTTGTACCGCTTCGGGGTGCTCTGCGATGCCGCCAATTTCCTTGTAGTGTTTGACCTGGCTGATCACGGTGTCCAACGCCTGCCGAATGACCTGCGGCTGCCACACGCGGAACCAGTTGGCCAATGCTACAAACAGGATGCCCAGGGCAAACCGCAAGCGGTATTTCCAGAAAAATTTATTAAGGTAGGCGAGGTGTTTCATAACAGTGCGTCAAAAGAACAGCAAAGGTGGTAATTGGTTGGGAAAGGGGGGGAAATATTCGTCCAAACCGGTTTGTACTCCAAAATAACATTGAGCATAATTTTTCGCGCTAAAGGCGTCAATGCTCTTCCGAAATATACAACACTGTATCCACCTTCGGCCTGTCCGTCAGTGAGATGTCCAGGCGCAGGCT
>JBMOHO010000023.1:0-21105 GCA_049317805.1 Saprospiraceae bacterium | reverse complement strand
CAGTCTGGCGAAAACCCTGGGGAAGTCAATTTCCTGTACGAGGTGTGTTCCGTAGTTTGTCCAACGCTATGCGACATGGCGACGGTGACCATCATCGTCAACCAATCGGACTGCGGCAAGTTTCCGAACATCATCACGCCCAACAACGACGAGGTGAATGATTACTTAGTCATTCCTTGTCTGGAGACGGGGCGCTACGAGGAAAACTCCCTGGTGATATACAACCAGTGGGGCGACAAAGTATTTGAAGCATCTCCCTATTCCAACGACCCGTTAAAAGCATGGCGGGGTACATTTGAGGGGGAAGCCGGAAAGGATTTGCCCGATGCCACCTATTTCTACATCTTCAATCCCGGTCTAAACCAGAAAATCGTAAAGGGTTTTGTGGAAATCTTCCGTTAAACACATCAACACCATGAAGCGAATATTTTTCCTTCTTTCGATATGCTGCATCTTGGGTACCTTGCAAGCACAGCAGGATCACCAGTACACGCAGTTTATGTACAACAAGCTGTTCCTGAACCCCGCGTATGCGGGGGCTCGGGGCGTCCCAAACGTTACCGCCATTTACCGCAACCAGTGGATCGGCTTTGACGGAGCCCCCCAGTCGGCGCTCATCAGCGTAAACACCCCGTTCATCACACCCCGTGTGGGCATGGGCGTTACGGTGAGTACGGAGCAAATTGGCCTGCAGCGCGATTTTTACGGTGCCCTGGTGTACTCGTACGATTTGCTGGCCAAAGACGAGATCAGCCTCCGCATGGGCATCCAGGGATCGTTCCGGAATGTGGGCTTTGATTTTTCGGAAGCCGACCCAAACGACGTATTTGACAATTCGCTCAACGACATGCGCACCACAGAAACCTCCGGCAACGTGGGCGCGGGTTTGTACGCCACTTTTGTCGATCAGTTTTACCTCGGTTTTTCTGCGCCGCATATTTACTCAAACGTGATTGGCCTTAACCCGGATCCGAACATCGTCACGGCAGAAGAGGCGCTGCACCTGTATGGCATGGCGGGCGCCATTTTGCCCATTGGCGAAGACATCAACCTGATGCCGGCAGTGTTGACCAAATATGTCAAGAATGCGCCTTTCGACGTCGATTTGAACATTAACCTGGACATCAAGGAAACCATAACCGCCGGTGTATCTTACCGCCTCGGCGGCAATGGCCCTGGCGAATCGCTCAGTTTGCTGGCGTACTGGCAAATTGCCCCGCAATTCGGGCTGGGTGCTTCGTATGATTTCCCGTTGACCGACGTGAAGGATTTCAGTGCAGGTTCTATTGAGGCATTGGTGTCTGTTGATTTGAAAAAGACCAAGAAGAAAATGTCGAACCCGCGCTTTTTCCTATAACCTGAACATTATGCCCCCGATTCAACCTTTTTACCTTTCAAACAATTGCATCGCATGAATGCCTTGAAGTATATGCTTTGGATGCTGGCGCTGGCGCTGACCTTTTCAGCAGCCGCACAGCAACCCGTGGATGAAAAAGTGAACCTTGCCATCCAAAATGAAACGGCCGTCAATACAGAAGGCCTGGAATTCAGTCCTACTTTCTACGAAGACGGCATCGTGTTCATTTCGACCAATACGGTGGGATTGAAAAAGGAAACCGACAAATCGCTTAGCCTGCCCGCTACCTCTATCCTGCGGTCCCGCCGAAACAGCGAGGGGCAATTGAGCGCACCGGAGCCTTTTGCAAAGGAGTTGACCTCTGTGTACAACGAAGGCCCTGTCTGCTTTGACCGGACGGCTGAAACCGTTTACTTTTCTACCAACAATGCCACCAATGGCAAACCCAAATTGTCTAAGGACAGGGAACAGAAAATGCGGATTTTTGTAGCCAACCGTTCGGGCGACACTTGGGGTGAACCCACTGCCCTACCCTTCAACAACGGCCAATTCGACGACATGCACCCCGCCATCAGCATTGATGGCGATAAACTCTTTTTCGCTTCCAATCGGCCGGGCGGACAAGGGGGCATGGACTTGTGGGTTTCGTACAGCAACGGCGGGCAATGGGGCGAACCAGTCAACCTGGGCCCTGGCATCAATACCAGCGCCAACGAAGTGTTTCCGTTTATACACGCCGACAATACCCTGTACTTCGCCTCCAACGGCTTGAGTGGCGAAGGGGGCTTAGACCTTTATTACGTCATCCCCGAGGGCAATACATGGACCAAACCGGTTAACATGGGGCCTCCATTCAACACCAC
Source organism: Saprospiraceae bacterium (assembly GCA_049317805.1). GTDB lineage: Bacteria > Bacteroidota > Bacteroidia > Chitinophagales > Saprospiraceae > M3007. The sequence continues at coordinate 18,885 of JBMOHO010000023.1, read as the reverse complement.
GGGCGATGATTTGGGCCTCATTGTCGACCTGAATAAAATCAACGGATACTACTCGTCTAATGGTGCTGGTGGTAAAGGTTCCGATGAAGTGCTGAGTTTTCATACTGAAAATGGCAACCTCGACGATTACCTGTTGCAAAACAACCGCGTGCCCGACCGCGACCTGGACGTGCTGATCACCGCTGTAGACAAATCGACGGGTGCCCCAGTGGCCGACGCCAAGGTGCACATGATCAATTACGACATCAACAACGTCATTGGTCGAGACGAAGAAGGCAACATGATCACCATCCAGCGGGTAGAAGGGCAAGATGTGATGCAGGCCATGCCGCCTGACAATGGTGTGGACGGCACAACCGACAAGAAAGGCCGCTTCAACACCATGGTAAAACCCGGTAATTACGCCATCTCTGTTTCCAAAGAAGGCTACCAGACCAAACAGATTCGGGTGCCCATTTCAAAACCCGGCAACGAAATAGAGGTACAATTGGGTCGCGGTGACTCGGGCTGCAAAGTGCGGTGGAGCGCGTCGGTGTTCAATACCATGACCAACGCGCCCATGTCGGGCACCATGCTGGTGCTTACCAATGCCAAAACCGGTAAAAAAGACACGATTATTACCGATGCCAATGGTGTGGTGGAATACTGCCTGGAGCCCGATTCCAAGTACAAAATAGGCATGTACCAAGGCGGCCGCATCATCGGCACAACAGAGATAGACACCAGCGACTGGGATCTGCCCAACCAGATCATGATGCAAAACATCTCGGTGGCACCCATGCTCGCTGGCAGCGTAATTGACTTGCCCAACATTTACTACAATTTCAACGACGCCACCCTGCGCCCCGACGCCCGGAAGGACCTCAAGCTCATTGCCGCCTTGTTGAAACAACAAACAGCTGTGACGGTCGAGCTGGCAAGCCACACCGACAGCCGGGGCGGCTCCAACTACAACGAACAACTCAGCCAACGGCGCGCAGAGGGTGTGGTGGACTACCTTGTGTCGCAAGGTATTGACCGCAAACGCCTCAAGGCCGTGGGTTATGGCGAAAGTGAGCTCCGAAACCGTTGCACCGACGGCGTGTCGTGCACCGAGGAGGAACATGCCCGCAACCGACGTACTGAAATGCGCGTACTCACGGGCATGCAAGGCGCATCCATGGTATATGTTGATGGCAAACTGCCTGGAGCAGGCCAGTCGGGCGCAAACCCGGTCGGTGCTGTGACCGTGCGTCCGGCTGCCGGGTCAGACTACCACGTGGTCGCAGGGTCGTTCCTGATGCCCGACCGCGCACAAAGCCAGTTGAACGCCATCCACCAGGCCGGTTTTCCAAAGGCTGAAGTGGTGCAGTTTCCCAACTCGCAATTCTACTCCATCAGCGTGGGCAGTTTTGAGTCCAGAAAAGAAGCCGATGCCTTGAAAAAGCAGCTTCAAGGAGCCAAGATTGACGCGTTTGTGCGGGCCAACGTGCAGTGAGTCCGGAATGCGGAATGCGGAATTTTTCAGATTGGGTGTTGGCATTGGAGGCGCGCGTGCTACACCCTAACAGACTTCCTTCGGAAGAAAATAATTGACCACAGAGGAGGGGAGGTTAAGGGAGAAAAAGCGGTCTCCCTTAACCTCCCCTCCTCTGTGGTCAAAAAAACGCCGAAGGCGGCAAAACCCCATTTCCTCTGTAATCAAAAAAACACGCGAAGCGTGAAGTCATCCATTTCCCACAGATTAGGCATTTAGCAAATCGAAAAATTCAACTCCTTTTTTCGATTTGAATCACAAAAAACCCACACATACGGTTTGTGCATGCGAAAACAATTCTGCCTGTTGCCTGTTACCACAGTTGTAAGCTAAAACCATTTGCCTTATGGCCATCATGATTACCGACGAGTGCATCAACTGCGGCGCTTGTGAGCCGGAGTGTCCCAACAATGCCATCTATGAAGGCGGCGTAGAATGGGCCATTTCCGACGGCAATACCGTAACAGGTAATTATACGCTGGAAGATGGTTCGCAAGTGGATGCACACCAAAAATTGAAACCGGTGTCCGACGAATTTTACTACATCGTACCGGATAAATGCACAGAGTGCGTCGGTTTTCATGAAGAACCGCAGTGCGCTGCGGTTTGTCCGGTTGACTGTTGCGTGCCAGACCCCGACCGCGTAGAAACACAGGATGCATTGCTGGCCCGGAAAAGCCAGCTCCATTTGTAACCAACCTGCGGCGCTTGGTTAGTCGTCTCTACCCGATCTGTTGATCACCGTAGATGCAGCCTGTTGGGTGCTGTACATCCAAATGTCCTGCACATTGACGTGCGCCGGGCGGGTAGCCATGAAATAAATGGCGTCTGCCACATCACCGGCCTTTAAAGGTTGGAAGTCTGTGTATATGCGGGCGCGTTCGGCGTCGCCGTCAAAGCGGGTAAGGGCAAATTCGGTGTCTTCCACGTGGCCAGGGCTCACCTGACTGACCCGGATGTTGTATTCATGCAGATCAATGCGCATGCCCTGGGTGAGGGCGTTTACCGCAAATTTGGTGGCACAGTATACGTTTCCGTTTTTATACACCTCTTTTCCGGCGCTGGAACCCGTGTTGATGATGTGGCCTTTCCGGCGGGCCACCATGCCCGGCGCTATGCACCGCGTCACGTACAACAGCCCTTTGATGTTGGTGTCAATCATGGCATTCCAATGGTCGAGATTGCCTTCATGTATGGGCGACAGGCCTTTGGCCAAACCGGCGTTGTTGATCAACACGTCAATTTCTTGCCACGCCTCCGGCAAATGCATAAGCGCCTTTTCCACGGCGCCTGCATCGCGTACATCCAATGGCACAAGGAGTACTTCCGAGTTGCGGTAATATTCGGAAAAATGATTTTTCAACTCATTCAAGCGGTCTTCGCGCCGGCCCACGAGCACCACCCGGTGACCGTTTCGGGCAAACAGATCGGCCGTAGCCAGGCCAATACCGGAGGTTGCGCCCGTCACCAGTACGGTGAGTATTCCGTTTGGCCGCTCTGATGCAGGAACGGCATCTGAAATGGTTTCCGACTCTACCACAGGGTCAGGATTTGGTGCCGGCTCAATGGCATGCAACGCCGGCGCAGGGGGCGTTGTTTCCGGTGCAGGGATGATGAAGAGGCCGTCTCGTTCGGGCGTTTGCCATTCGGGAAGCAAAGCGATGGCTTTTTGATATGCAAGCAGCGCCTCTGCCGGACGGTTCAAATGCCGATTGGCGTCAGCCAGGTCAATCCAGGCCTGCGGCCAGCTGGGATCCGCCGCTGTGGCTTGTTCAAGGAGAGAGAGCGTTTCCGCATCCTGCTGGCCGTTGTCCCACAACAAAGCCGCAAGCCGGTGAAATACCTTTGCATTGCCCTCCTGGCGCTCAATAGCCTTGCGGAGGTAATGGACGGCGGTTTCCTTGTATTCAGAGAGTTGTTCACTGGTCAACAAGCCCAGTTTGCGGAAAATGCCGGTTGCATCGGGCTTCAATTCGGCCACCCGGTCCCAGCAGTATTTGGCAAATAAATAGTCGCCGCGTTCGACAGCGATGTCGCCCATGAGTTCATACGAGTTGACCTCTGTCAAGCCTTGTTCGTGTAAAACCTCCAATTGCAGGTTAGCGGCCTCCGGGTCATGGCCATATTCGAGCAAATCCCTCAAGAAAGCCATGCGCAGGCTGGTATTTTGTGGTTGCCGGTCTATGGATTCCCGGTAAGCGTCCAAACCGCGTTCTACATCGCCCCGTTCAAACCAAAAATGTGCGTCGGCGACCGCCTGATCGGTGTCCTCCTGCGGATACACCACTGATGATTCCGGTAGTGTTCTGGCGGTTTGAGGTTCTTCTACCAGAAAGGGTTTATCTGTAGTCTCGGAAAAGTCTGCATCAGGCAAACTTTCCAACACATGCGCTTCTTCGTCGTACAGCGGCAACAGGCGCTCGTCTTCCGGGACGGGCAGGGGCACCATGGGGCCCGAGAAAAAAATGGGGGGCATGGCAATTGCCAGCTCCGATGGACGCAAAAAGGGATCTTCGCGGAGTTCGACCGGCTTTGCCTCTTCTATGTGTGGAGTAACCGGTGGCAATACAGGCGTTGGAGTATCCGGCGCAGACACGCGAAACGCCAGGTGTCGATCCATCAGGTTATACTGCCGGAAGAAGCTTTCATAATGATTGCTTTGCAGATCGGGCCAATGCACCGGATTGGCTTCGCGCAACAACTTGATGAAATCACCCGTTTCCATTGAAATGTCCCTGATGGTTTCCATGTGCGCTTCTACCTGTTCGCGCTCGACGGTGTCGTCCGCGTGTTGCGCATTTTCAATGAGATGCAGGTAGATGTCTTGCCAATAATTCATGTAACGGATGGCATTCACCATGCGCTCGTATTCGGTGGGCACGGGCTTGTTGTCTTCCTTGCCGTCGGCCACCACCAGAAAAAGGCTTTGGTGGCGTTGCATGCTGCGGGCTGCTTGCAACATGCCCGACATGCAATGTTCGTCTTTCAGGAAATTATCGGTGATCAGCATCAAGATCGGCTCCGTCTGGCTTTGCAGCAAAGCAGCAAACTGCCCGGGCAAACTGCCGGGAGGTGGAGTCAACAAGTCAAAATGAATGCCTGCGCCCTGCAAGTCGTGCACCAACTGGTGGGCAAGATCGGCGTTGGCCGCGGAGTAAGCAATATTGATGGTATTCATGCGGAAATCGGGTGTATTCAAGGCCATTAACGGAATTTAGCCGCTGCAAGGTAAGTTTCTGGCCTGACAAGTCAAGGCGGAATGCAATAATTAACTATCGGCCGCCAGCTATTGCATTCCGCCTTGGGTCGTCAGGTCTGCCATCAGCTGCCCAAACGCCTGCTTAAAGTCTGCGTATTTCGAGGTAGCAGGTCCGTCAAAACCCGTATGGATGCGGCGCACCCGGCCTTGCTTGTCGAGGATGATCATGGTTGGGAAGGCAAGCACGTGGTTGAGTTCGGGAAAAACCCTGGCGGCTTCGAGCTTATCGGCTTTGCCGGCATAGACCAGTGGGTAAGGCAGTTCCATTTTTTCCTGGTACAGGCGCAGGTGTTGCTGTATGCGGGTAGAATCGCCCGGGCGTTCAAATGCCAGTCCGACCACCTGAATTTGTTGGGCCAGCGCCGGATTGTCTTTCAAGAAATCGCGCAAGAAAATGCCTTCATCGCGGCAATTTGGGCACCAGGTACCCATGATGGTGAAAATGCTGATTTTTCCGTCAAATGCAGGCGAGGGGTACATAATTGGTTTGCCGTCGGCGGAGATCAATTGAAATGAGATGCCTTTGGCGCCAGGTTTCAGGGCAGTGAGGGTATCCGGGTTGCCCAAAGTAAAATTGGGGTCTTTCCAGCCTTTCCAGAGGGTTCGATAGGTTTTGCCCGAACGGAACTCGCCGTTCAGCGAATCGCCCTGGACAACCCCGCTGAAACGAAAAGCATGGCTGCCGTCGAAACAAGACAACCAGAATTTACGCCCCTGTATCGTGCCATCGAGAAAACGATAATCGCCCGTTTCGGTTCGAAAAGTGCCGGTGAGCCGGTTGCCGGCCTGTTGGAATTCGCCAATGGCTTTGTCCGGGGCATCGCCATCTACGCCAAACAGGACGGCCCATTGCCCGCTGAGGTCGGCTGCGGGAGTTTCCTGCAGTGGTGTAAACCGATGTGATTTGCCGGCAACGGCCCGAAAAGGAATGCGACTGTCCTTTTTGGTGCTGGTTTCCCAGTAGCCCTGCATAAAACCGCCGCGCACTTGCGCATGGATAAACGACTGGTATTCGGGAAAATAGATATTGAACGTATCGCGGGCGGCGCTGCGGTCGCGGCCGTATCGGATGCTGTCGCATATGATGCGCTCGTCGCCATTGATGAACTCAAAAACCATGCGTTCGTCGTCGAGGTATTTGATTTCAAAATTAAACGGGAGATCGCCTTCCTTGAACTGTTCATACAGAACATACACGGAGTCTTTGTCTTGTACCGGCACATTATACGGTTCCAGTTCGAGCACCCCGCGCCAGATGCCCGGCGCCACGCGCGAGTATTCGGTGGTGGGGGTAATGCAGGCGCTCAGGAAAGACAGGAAGCAAAAAAGGGGAAATAAAATTTGTTTCATGCAGTAACTTTCGGCAAAGAACAAAAAAAGAAAGGAGAAGTTGATGCATGCAAAAACGAAATGAGCCATCCTGTGAAGGACGGCTCATTTCGTGTTCAGGGCTGCTTCAGGGCTTTGATTAACGTGTGCGAGACAGTTTTTTGCGCGAAGCGCCGAAGGTGGCGCCGCCACCAAAAAGCATAATGGCCAGGGTTACTGTGAGGATCAACATGATTAGATCAATTGAGTGGGTTAAAAAAACAATTCAGGTTTGCGATTAAAAAACGTTGGCAGGAAGTATGCTATAAGGAACCACAGGATTAAAATAAGGTTCCCGAAGGCGGATACTTCATAGTAACCAAGAATGATGCCAAGTAAACACGCCCTCGAAAAATATTTATTTTTCTTAAAAGCGTGAACCTTTTGGCAGTTTCAATGTTTAGATCACTCGTTTTCTTAAAACCCTTGTTTCCGAAATGCTTCAGCATTGGATTAAAGACTTGGTAGAAAGGCAGGCATTTGGCGTTTGCCAGTATTTGGGTGAGAAAATGCACATCGCACCGGCTACCGTACGGCAGTACTTTATTTACACTTCTTTCATCGGCATGGGGTCGCCGTTGATTGTATACCTGATTGGTGCATTTTGGGTCAATATCCGTCGATATGTGCGCAAAGGCCGCAGTGTAATTTGGGAGTAAATACCATAGAAGATTTTTTTGGAAGCTGTTGCTTGTCGGTTTGATTGGATTGTTTGTACATTACCCCAAAGTTGAAATGTATGGATAAACCATGATTCAAGTACTACATATAGCTGCCGAGTGCTATCCGGCAGCCAAAGCTGGCGGGTTGGCCGACGTCGTCGGGTCTTTACCCAAATACATGAACAATGCCGGGGTACCTTCGGCAGCCATTTTGCCTAAATACGGGCTTAAATGGATTCAAACCCGCCGCTGGGAAACCGTTTTTGTAGGCGCCGTTCGATTAGACTGGCGGCACATCGGCTACTCTGTGCAGCGTTTAGCCTCTGATGAACTGGGCTTTGTCCTGTATGCGGTGGATATTCCCGGTTTGTTTGATCGGCCGGGCATTTACAATGACGCGCCTTCCGGAACCCCTTATGGCGATGAGGTGGAGCGTTACCTCACGTTTCAGCAAGCTGTGTTGCAGTGGGTGCTGTCTATGTCCGACAATGAACGGCCAAGGGTGTTGCATTGCCACGACCACCACACGGCCCTCATTCCGTTTATGGTCCGTTATTGCCCGGAATATAAGCCATTGAGTGAGATTCCGACCATTTTTACCATCCACAATGGACAATATCAGGGGCGTTTTAGCTGGAACAATGTGTACCTGTTGCCTTTTTTCGACTCCTGGGGGGGCGTCATCAATCCGATGGCAGCCGCCATCAAATGCGCCTGGGCGGTTACGACCGTTTCCCGTTCATACTTGTTCGAACTCCACGAAAGCAGCATGGGGCTGGAGCCGCTGTTCCGCACAGAGTGGGCCAAGCAGCACGGCATTTTGAACGGCATTGACGTTCAGGTGTGGAATCCGGAGACAGACCCCATGATTGGTGCCCGTTTGCAGGAAGGCGATGTAGCGGGTTTCAAGGCCCAAAACAAACGCATGTTGTGTTACGCATTTGGCCTCGACGAGCGCCTGCCCCTCATCAGTTTCATTGGCCGCCTGGTGCAGGAAAAAGGTGCCGATTTGTTGCCCGATGCCTTCAAACGCATCCTGCACAGCGGTGAGTCCGTCAATTTTTTAGTGCTGGGTACCGGCGAAAAACAAACCGAAGACGCATTCCGCTCCATGGCCTGGCATTACAGAACCCGGTTTAGCGCTTTGCTGGAGTACAACGAAACCGTTTCACACCAGGTATATGCCGGATCAGACTTCCTCATCATGCCTTCCCGCGTGGAACCTTGCGGGCTCAATCAGATGTACGCCATGCGGTACGGCACGGTGACCATGGTGCGCAGTATTGGCGGGCTGAAGGACACGGTGCCCGACCTGGCAGACCAGCGCAACTCCGGCAGGGGCATTCGCTTTGATCAGTTTACCATTGACGACGTGCAGTTGGCCGTACACCGCGGCGTATCCATGTATTTCAACGAGCCTGCTGTGATGGCCGCCGTGCGCGAACGCATCATGCAGGTCGATTTTTCGTGGGAACACACGGTGGGGCTTTACTTTGACGTATACCGCCTGGTGGGCGCATACCTGCCGGCTGCCAGGAAACCCGAAGTAGCTCAGGTAGCGCAAACAGTAGAACAAAGCGCGAAACCTGTTGCCACTAAACAGCCCAAAAAGACCAAAACAACGTAATACGTAAAACAGAAACCCAGGTATACAAATGATCAAGATCATCAGCCTCATCCTTGGCGGCGGCGCCGGTTCGCGTTTATTCCCGCTCACAGAGAAACGTTCCAAACCGGCAGTGCCCATTGCCGGAAAATATCGCCTGATCGATATACCCATTTCCAATTGCATTAATTCGGGCCTGAAGCGCATGTTTGTGGTCACGCAGTACAACTCTGCCTCGCTGAATGCACACATCAAAAATGCCTATAATTTCGACATTTTTACCCGTGGATTTGTAGACATTCTGGCTGCCGAACAAACGCCCAACAGCAAAGACTGGTTTCAGGGCACTGCCGACGCCGTTCGACAAAGCAGGCAACACTATGATCGACAGGACTTTGACTACATCCTCATCCTTTCCGGCGACCAGCTGTACCAAATGGACTTTGAGGAGTTGGCCAAGCACCACATTGCTTCCAAAGCAGACCTCACCATCGCCTGTCTGCCCGTAGATGCCAAAGACGCTACCGGATTTGGCATCATGAAAGTGGATGCCGACGGTTACATCCCTCGGTTTATTGAAAAACCCAATAGGGAATTGCTGTCCGAGTGGGCCAGTGAGGTGTCGCCGCAAAATAAAAAAAACGGAAAGGTCTATTTAGCCAGCATGGGCATTTACATCTTCAGCAGAAAGGCCCTGGAAGACCTCTTTGATCAGCATCCGCAAGCCGATGATTTTGGAAAAGACATCATACCCGCAGCTATTGAAAGCGGCCGGAAAGTGGCTGCTTACCAGTACAATGGTTACTGGACGGATATCGGTACCATCAGTTCTTTTTACGACGCCAACCTGGAGCTCACCGACCACATTCCGGAGTTCAATTTGTTCGACAGCTCTCGATACATCTTTACCCGCGCACGCATGCTGGCCCCGGCCAAATTTTACGGCGGCACCCAACTCAATCGGGCGCTCATTGCGGAAGGCTCCATCATACACGCCCGCCTGATCGACCGCTCGGTGATTGGCCTGCGCTCCCGCATCGGAGAAAACACCGTAATCAAAGACACCATTGTGATGGGCAACGACTCTTACCAGACCTTAGCGGAAATTGCGTCCAATCCCGATCAGATTCCATTGGGTGTGGGGCACTATTGCCACATCGAAAATGCCATTTTGGATAAAGACTCGCGCATTGGCGACAATGTGGTCATCAAAGGCGGCACCCACCTGCCAGACGTGGACACCCCCACATACACCATACGCGACGGCATTGTGGTGGTCAAAAAAGGCGCGGAATTGCCTGAAGGCACGCGTATCATGTGAGTTTTGAGTTTTGAGTTGAGGAGTTGAGGAGTTGAGGAGTTTAGTTAGCCCTGCTTTAGTGCCCTCAACTCTAAACTCCTAAACTCTAAACTCCTAAACTCTAAACTCCTAAACTCCTAAACTCAAAACTCATAAACTCCTAAACTCAAAACTCATAACTCAAAACTCAAAACTGGTAACCTATCCTGGCTGTAATTCCTGCATTGTTTAAAATGCCGCTGGTAGACGACTGAAATCCGTCTGGATAAGTTATGGTGCGCTCCAGCACCTCTTTTTCCGAGAAAGTGGTGCGAAATGTGGCCTTTATGCCGGCAATCCAGTGGTCGTTGAGGTGGAAATCGTTTTCCAGCACAAAGTTCATCATGAGTGCGTATCGGGTGTAGGGTACAATGATGCTTGTTTCCACTACTCCTTTCCGGATAAAAACATATTCCGGATAATCTAACACAACTTGTGCATGAGCCAATCCAATACCAAATTTGAGGTCGTTTCGCTTTTCCACCGGAAGTAAAGAATACAGAATATTGGCCTCCAAGTAGTTAAATTGTTCATCAAACTTCAGTTCGTAGGAATTGTCCCAACTACCCATGGCATCGGTTCCCATGGAACTGCCCGATATCACGTAGGTGCCCCTTAAATGCCCAAGACCGGCTGTCAGGGTAAACCGATTATTCAAACGCCGGTCATATTGCAGCTCAGCGAGCAATCCGCCAGCTCCTTCATAAGCCGTCTCACTGTAACCCACTCCGAGCTTTACGGCATTGGGTCTTGTTTGGGCGTGCAAGCCAATGGCGGAAAACAATGAAAGCAGCAGTGTAAAATGTAAAGTGTGTTTCATGATGAATACAAATTTAAAGGTTTAAGTGTTGTTAAAAAAAACTTTTATTCGTTTTTTCGTCCAGTTGCGTAATGAACAGGTGCAAATATAGAATCATGCGTTTTCAGTCACCAACACCTTTGCAAGGTTTTTCATAAAGATTGTTATTTTTGCTCAGCAAAATTTACCACTAAAAAACCTTCCAAGTGAAAAACAGATTTAACCTTCCCGCGACCCAGGTTTACCTCGAATTCAAAACCGTCATGCAGTCTATGGCTTCCACCGCCAACCAGCTGCAGCCATTTGACTTTAATGCAATGACCCGAAGCGTCATTTCCTATCACAAATCATATGGCAGCTTCAATCGGGCCTTCTATTCGGTGGTCGACATGCAAAAGGGCGATTTCTCCTGGCAGTACGGACTCAGTGAGGCATTGGGGGGCCCTTCGCGAGACTTTAGCCTCGTCGAGTTTCTGGAACGCCTGCACCCCGACTACCTGCATATGTTTCGGTTTTGGGCCATGGCCATCAATGAGACCGCTTACGCCATGTCCTTAGGCGAAGAGGTAGACGATTATATATACCATATTCCATTGCCGCTCCGACGCGAAGACCAATCCTACCATTGGTACACACAGCATTCTTTCGTATTGGAGCGGGATGCCGCGGGGCTTTATGTGACCCACATCAACTTCTATGACTATGGAGGACAATGGTACCCACACAACCGCTCGCCCTTCCTGCCATTTGTGACCAATTACAATCAACCGTCACCTGATATGCAAATAAAGATGTATGCGATGGCCGCCCCACGCATCCGGGAGTTTTTTACCCATACGGAACAATTGCTGTTGGATTGGTACATAAAAGGCAAGCCTGAATCCGACAAGTTGCGCATGCAGCCCCATACCCTTAACGAACACAACAGCAATATTATAAAAAAAATAACGGCCATCGTCCTCACCGATTTCAAGTCGGCACGAGAAGCAGCAATATTTCTTTTTGAAGTAAAGCTATGGGAATTAAAGGATTAAAACACCCCTATGTAGGGGGTATTTATTCTGATGTCGTCGCTTCAACTTTGCATCGAATTTAGTGCGCCCGGCTGAGGCACCTTACACCCTGATCATTTCATTAATGCACCCCAAAAAACATCCGCACTGCATGCAGGGCTGGATTTCTCATGATTTTTCAACTCTTAAAAATACCACTAACATGAAATCAGTACTCCTTTCCATTGCCTTTTTCATTCCACTGGTTGCCCATACCCAATGGGCCACCTACTCCCCTTTTGGTGACACCATTGGCGTGTACTCCATCGCACTGAACGATTCAACCGGGGCCTGGTTCCTGGCTTGCCGAACGGATGGACGTGACATTGGGATGGTGGCTCGTACAATCGACGGCGGTGCCACCTTCAACACCAGTATATTGCCCATGCAAAACCCTCCTTACACAGCATGCATTACGAGCATCGATAAGTCTACGGCTTTTGTCATTGGACTTCAAAACTGGGGGAATGGCATTACACTTAAAACCGTAGACGGTGGTCAAACATGGCAAGATACCAAAACCCCCTGGGATTCGGTACTGTCATGGCCTAACTACATCCATGCCTTTACGCCTGCAAAGATTTGCCAGATGGGCGACCCGCGCGACGGCGAATTTGAAATATACAACACGCAGAACGGTGGGATTAGCTGGACCAAAATAGCTCCGGATAAGATCCCCGATGCACTGCCTGGCGAAATCGGGTTTAACAACGGCGGATGTGCAGTAGGCAACCACATCTGGTTTGCCACCAGTAGAGGTCGGGTTTATCATTCTGACAACGCCGGTAATACGTGGGATGTCAAGCAGACGCCACTCGACGCTATCGGCACCATTGCTTACGCAGATGAAAACAATGGCATTACAACATTTTGGGGCAATCCCAATGGATCAGACGTCCTGCTCAGAACAAAAAATGGCGGCACTACCTGGGATAGCATTAAACTGCCCATTTCCGAAACTTATCACTTCTATGGAACGCCATCTTACATGAAAGGCACCGCTGTAATGGTTGCTGGTGTGTATACAGAACCTCAATTTTTGGGAAAAAATCAGACCTGGGTCAGCAAAGACCGTGGAAATACCTGGGAACAGATCAGTGAGGGTGAAATCATTGGCTGGCCAAATTTCAACTCCTCCACCAATGGCTGGGCAGGCGAATGGGGCCCGATTATTCCTACCGACCATACAACACGGGTTTACAAGTACATTGGCAACCCGATAGTGGGGCTATTTTCGCTGAATGCGCTGAATGCCGAACTGCGAATCAGTCCCAACCCGGCGACCGATTTAGTTCAACTGCAAGTAAAAACCCCGGAACCTGTAGATTTTCTGGTGCTGTTGAATGACGCGTCCGGAAAACTGTTAAAAAGTTTCAGCCTGAAAAACACCGCTGAATTTACGCAGGCCATTAACGTGCAGGGACTTCCTTCAGGGACTTACACCCTTTCCGTTTCGACAAGTAAAGGCTCTGTTTCGCGCAAGTTTTTGATAAACTAAAGCCTCGGCCCAGCCGCTGGCAATTCAATGTTAGAACTTGTTTGGGCATAACAACCCAAACAAGTTCTTTTGTTTTATACATTTGCGTACTTTGTCCCCATAACCCAACAAATATGCGCCTGGACTCCTGGCTCACCGAAAACGGCTTTTTCTCCTCCCGCAGCCGGGCGCGTCAGGCCATAGACGCCGGTGCCGTGCGGGTAAACGGCGCAGTGACCACCAAACCCGCCTTGATCATCATGGAAAATGACGTTGTCGAAGCGGATCGCGAGGTGTTGCGGTTTGTCAGCAAAGGCGGTTACAAGCTGGAAAAGGCTATTCTGGCGTTTCATTTGGATTTCAGGGACAAAACGGTGATCGACGTGGGGGCCTCTACCGGCGGATTTACCGATTGCGCACTGCAGTACGGCGCGCGCAAGGTTTTTGCCGTATCGTTGGGGCAAAGCAAGCTGGATCAAACACTGCGTGACCATCCGGCAGTAGAATGCATAGAAGGCGTAGACATCCGGGAAGCAACGGCAGAGGCGTTTGGCGGCGGTGTGGACTGGATTTTGATCGACGTACCTATTGTCCATTTGCGACTCCTGTTTCAGGCTTTGCCGCCCCTGATGCGTCCGGGCGCCGGGTTGTTGGCGCTCTTTTCTCCCCAGTTTGAACAGGAAAAAAGCACGCACTACCACCAGGGCGGACAACTGCGGGAAGACCGCCTGAAGCAACAAATTCTGAAAAAAGTGGAGCGATACGCTACTGACTACGGTTTCAAGGCGATGGGCATCATAGCGGCCGATACCGAGGCAGGCAAGGGCCAGGAGTTCCTGTTGCACCTGGTTGTGGATACGCCTGAGCGAAATTTCGCCTGATTATCAGGCCTTAAAACGCACAAAACATTTTATTTGTCAAGCGACTTCATATTTTCTTAACAATTCTTTTTGGTGGTTTTTATTCAGTATTATGTAAAAATATAAAAATTTAATACTGGCTTTACGGGCAATATTTGGCTAAAGATTTAAATTGCGGTAAATTATCATAAAAGCCCTCCCACCATGTTGCAAACGTATCTCTACCCATTGAGTGATTTTCATCGACGGATCGAAAATCTGGCCCGGTCAATCAGCCCCGGCAATCAAACCGTGCACATCGACATTCCCCAGTGGATTGAGATGTCTAAAACCATGCAGTTGCACGATACCTTCGGGTGGACGTTCGATGTGCAACGCGGCATTGAAAATCCGTTTAACACATACTTACACCTGGGTTTGCCCGAAAAGGATCTGAATGTGCCACAGATACTGCACCGAATACCCGGCATGTATAAGATGATGTTCCTGGAATACAGGCTTGCGTTTTATGAACTGTTGCTCGAAAAGCAATGGCGCTTTTTTCTGGATGCAAAAGGTGTATTCAAGATGAACACGCTCATGTATTCATCCAGAAGCGATTCTACATTTTCCATTTCCATGACGTCCAGGGTATCCCGAACCGATCCGAAAGGCAATGCTGTGGCTTATTTCAATCAATTTCACATCTTCAGCGAATGGGATTGCCACCCGCTGATCGCCCGACCACGGCTGTTTTTGCAAGAGCACAATAGCCGGTTTATGGAAATGGAAAAGGCCATACATGCCTTGGCGTTTAAGCGCATACGCAAGCGGTTTCCGTTTACCGACCGAGAATGGCAAATCATAGACCTGCGTGCCAATGGCGCAGAAAGCAGAGAGTCGGCTGCCCGTTTAAAACGTTCGCCACACACCGTCAGCACCCACAACCGACACATCCTTGAGCACGCCCGGGCATGCCTGTCCGGCAAATTCATCAATATCCAGGAAGTCGGGAACTATTTGAACGATATGTATCTTACCAGAAGTAGCAACCCTTATAAACCAGGCGTTTAGACGTATCATTACCCCCATCGAAGGGTGAAGCGATTGTGGCATGACAGCGATTTTCGGAACTTTGTGATTATTAAATCATCAACATAAACCGATTCCTATGTTAGATCCCTCCCTGGTGATTATCGCCCTGATCGGGCTGGTAATCGTCCTGCTGATTGCCCTGGTCAGCAACAACCACCGAACGCCGTACCATCCATTCGGCAACTACCCGCCATACGATTATCGTCCGCCTCGCCGTCCGGTGTTGTATGACTACCATGACCACCCGTACTACACCGGTCAACAGGATTACATGCAACCCCGGTACATTCCGTACGATTGGGACGTGACTCCCCCACCCTACCCGCAGCCCGCCAACAATTGGATTGGGTTGATCATCCTGATCACGGCAATTGCATTGATGGCATTGGCGAGTATCTAAGTATTGTTTACACAGATTTAACCCCTTCCTTCCGGAACCATCCGCGGTCAACGGCGTACCTTTCTCCCCATTCTGCATTCTGCATTCCGCATTCCGCATTCCGTACTCCCCATGGTTCTTGAAGACATCTTTTCCCTGTTTGATCAATTCGGCCACTCCGAATATGGCGGCGAATCCGTCACCCAATTAGAACACGCCCTGCAATGTGCCCAACTGGCACAGCAACATGGCGCAGCCACGGCGCTCATCGCGTCGGCTCTGCTGCACGATGTGGGTCACCTGCTGCACGAATTGCCTGATGATGCTCCTGACCGTGGCATCGACGATTACCATGAAAACCTCGCCGCGCAGTACCTGTCGAAACACTTTGGCCCGGAAGTCACCGAGCCCATCCGACTGCACGTGGCTGCCAAACGGTATTTGTGCAGCACTGAGCCGGAATACCTGGAGGCGCTCAGCGAGCCCTCGCGCGTGAGCCTTGCTTTGCAGGGAGGCCTGATGACGCCTGAAGAACAAGCGGCTTTTGTAGCCCTGCCTTTTGCTCATGATGCAGTTTTGGTACGCCGCTGGGACGACACGGCCAAGGTACCTGGCCTCCCCACGCCCACCATTAGAGACTACGCCGAAGTGCTGAATGCCTTCATCCTTTCAGAACACAAACCGGCATGACCGCAGCTACCGACACACTGAGGCAAAAATGGGCTGCCACGCCCGTGTGGGCCTTGATCGCCGCGTTTGGCGCATACTTTTGCATGTACGGCTTTCGCAAACCTTTTACTGCTGCGGGTTACACGGACTGGATGTTGTGGGGCATCGGCTACAAGGCCGTGCTGGTTACATCGCAAACCCTTGGCTACGCCCTGTCCAAATGGGTGGGCATCAAAATCATTTCAGAAATCAGGCCCGAGCAGCGGGCCGGGCGCATGTTGTTGATGATCGGCATTGCGCAATTGGCGCTTTTGGGTTTCGGGCTGACGCCCTTCCCCTGGAATTTTGCTTTTTTGTTTCTGAACGGGTTTCCGCTGGGCATGGTATTCGGGCTGGTGCAGGGCTATCTGGAGGGTCGCCGCAGCGCCGAGGCGTTGATTGCCGGGCTGTGTGCGAGTTTTATTTTGGCCGACGGGGTCACGAAATCTGTGGGTGCATATTTGCTTAAAGGCGGCGTAACGGAGTCGTGGATGCCCTTTACAGCCGGGCTGGTGTTTGCACTGCCCCTGCTCTTGTTCGTGTGGATGTTGTCTCAAGTGCCCAAACCCAGTGCGGCCGACGTGGCCATGCGCGCCGAGCGGGTGCCCATGGACAAAGCGGCACGGCGGGCGTTTTTCCGCAAATACCGTCCCGGGCTGATCGCTTTGTCGGTCGCATTTCTGCTGGTGACCATTTTGCGGAGCATCCGGGCCGATTTTGCGCCTGAACTGTGGTCTGCCTTGGGTTTCAACGGCAATCCCGCCATTTTTACCCAGTCGGAATTGTACGTCATGTTGGGGGTGACGCTGCTCAACGGACTCAGCATATTTATAGTCGACAACCGCCGGGCGTTCATGGCCTCTCAATACCTGTCGCTGCTGGGTTTTGCGCTTATTCTGGCAGCCTGGTGGGGCCTGGGCGTGGGTATGAGCGGCTTTTGGTACATGGTGCTCATCGGGTTGGGCCTGTATCTTCCGTATGTGGCGGTGCACACCACGGTGTTTGAGCGCATGATTGCCATGACCCGCGAGAAGGCCAACATCGGGTTTCTGATGTACACTGTTGACACCATTGGATATGTGGGTTACATGGTTTTGATGCTTACGCGGGGCAGCCTGAAAAGCAGCAATGTGGATTTTCTGGCGTTTTACAATGCCCTGGCCATTGGCGCGTCGGTGATCAGCATAGGGGCGACTGCGTTTGCGGTGTGGTATTTTTCGGAAAGAGATCGGGGTCAGCAGGCGGGTGGATAACAGACCTGACACGTCGAAGCGACGCCCTCTATTCCCTTGTCTCCAAAGGATAAGGGAATAGAGGGCATCGCTTCGACGTGTCAGGTCTGTTCCCTATCTTTGCCCCTTCCAACAAATTGGGTAGCTCAAAACCAACCGCTACCAAACAACCGAAATCGAATCTCCCATGATTTTAAACGGCAAGAAAGGCATCATCTTCGGCGCATTAGACAACCAGAGCATCGCCTGGAAAGTAGCAGAACAATGCGTGGCCCAAGGCGCTCAAATTGTATTGACCAACGCACCCGTGGCCATGCGCTTCGGCGAGATCAACAACCTCGCCGAGGCGTGCAAGGCACCGGTCATTGCGGCCGATGCCACTTCAATGGAAGACCTGGAAAACCTGATTGTGAAAAGCCTGGAGCATTTTGGCGGACCAATCGACTTTGTGCTCCACTCCATCGGCATGTCAATCAATGTACGCAAGGGCAAACCGTACACCGATTTGAACCACGAGTGGATGCTCAAAACCTTTGATGTGAGCGCCATTTCGTTTCACAAGCTCATGCAAACTTTATACAAGCACGACGCCATGCAGGAACAAGGCAGCATAGTGGCCCTCACCTACATCGCCGCACAACGCGTGTTTCCGGACTACAACGAAATGGCCGAGTCAAAAGCCCTGCTCGAATCTTTTGCGCGCAGCTTTGGCTACCACTACGGCGTTCACAAGAAAGTGCGTGTGAACACCATCTCTCAATCGCCTACCATGACCACCGCCGGCAAAGGCATAAAAGGCTTTCAGGAATTTTTTGACTATGCCGATACTATGTCGCCCCTCGGCAACGCATCTGCGGAGGCCTGCGCCGACTACTGCGTGGCCCTGTTCAGCGACCTCACCCGTTTTGTCACCATGCAAAACCTGTTTCACGACGGCGGTTTCTCCACCATGGGTATGAACCCCGCACTTGTGGAACTTAAATAATCGAGCCTGCAGGCCTGCTGAATTTTGATGAACCCAGGATGAACGATGCACGTGTCCTTTTTTGCAAACGAGCCATTGCGGCCATGCTGTTTATGGTATCGGGACTCCTTGCACAATCCCAATCCCCCGACTCGATTCCCCGCCCTAAAGTACCAATAGACACATCCCCGGTATACTGGATTACGGCCCTGGCACCGGAGGAACGGGTGTTTTTCACGGATACCACACTGGATTACGCTTTTCGGATGTATGACCCGGCACGGCAGTCGGATTGGACCGACTGGGGAACCCTGGGTCTGTTGGGCTCTCCGGCACGCCCCTTGTTGTACACACCGGCACCGCGCATGGGTTTTGCTCATGGCATTCAGGCGCTTGATCTGTACCGGTTTAAAGCGGAAGAGCTGCGTTTTTTCAAACACTCGCGCACGTTCAGCGAGGTGGGTTTTACACAGGGCCGCACCCAAAACGACAACTCCGTGCGCGCCGTGCTGTCGCGCACCTTTTCCGGGGGGGCCACTGCCGCCTTCGATTACCGCACTTTTCTGAATGTGGGGCAGTATCGGTACCAG